>NZ_JAFCUQ010000012.1:0-197959 GCF_049896625.1 Pseudomonas sp. TWP3-1 | reverse complement strand
GCGCTTGGGTGAAAGGAGGAGGGGCGAAATCTCCCACGGATCTGTACTGCGTCAACAGTCAGAAGCCAGCCTAGTCCCTCCTCCTCCCTTCAAGTACCAAGCATACAAGCTAGCCTGCTAGCGATGGCCGCGCCGCAATTTCAAAAACAGGCACCGACTGCCCCCTCTCAATGATGTGATCGAGGTTTGTATGCATCCGCCAATACTCAACCTGAACGATGTAGAACTCGAAACACTGCCTGAAGCGCTGGCGCCCGAAGGCGAAACCGCCGGGCGTTATCAGCAGCGTCTGGCCCGGGTCGGTCAGCAATTGGGCGCGCAGAAACTTGGCTATCGCCTATACGCGCTGCCGCCGGGGATGCGCGGTAGCCCGTTTCACAGTCACCGGGTCAATGAGGAAATGTTTTACGTGGTGGCCGGGGAGGGCGAGGTTCGGCTGGGTGCCGAGCGTTTCCCGATCCGCGCTGGCGACGTGATTGCCTGCCCGCCGGGTGGTCCGGAGAAAGCGCATCAAATCCTCAATACCAGTCAGGCTGAGTTGCGATATCTGGCGGTCAGTACCCAGCAACAACCGGAAATCTGCGAGTACCCGGATTCGAACAAGTACGCGGTGATGGATAACTTCAGCGTGGACGCAGAGGGCAATGCTTCAGGTTTTGTAGCGGTGGCGCGGCAGGTGGACGGGGTGGATTACTGGGACGGTGAGTAATAGACGACGTACCTGTGGGAGCTGGCTTGCCAGCGATGAGGCCGGCATTGCCGCCATCTATGTTGACTGACAGTACGCTATCGCGGGCAAGCCCGCTCCCACAGATCAAGTGGTGATCATTCCAGGCGCGACAGGCGCTCTTCCAGCGCTGCGATCCGCGCCTCCAGTTCTTCTATGCGTTCCACGGAAACACCGCTGGCCGCGCCGCGATCTGCAGGATTCTGTCGCGCTGCCATGATTGCCTCGATATCCGCCGGATCGCCCAGTGCATGGGTATAGCGATCTTCCCGCTGCCCCGCCTGACGCGGGATCAACACCGCCAAGCCACGAGCAATCAACCGCTCCAGCTGATGCAGCACCTGCTCGGCGTCTTCGAATTCATGCATGCGCCCGCTGCGGGTCAGCAGTTCGTTGACGGTCTGCGGGCCGCGCAGAAACATCAGCCCGGTCAGAATCACCTGCGCCGGCACCAGTTCCAGAGCCTTGTCGACTTTGTGCTCCCAGCGGTCGGCGCGGCTGCCCATGACCAGCTTGGTAAAACCACGACCTTCAAGCGCGCGCAGGCTTTGACCGACCTGGCCTTGCGTCAGGTTCATCACCGGTTCACGGCTGGTTTTCTGATTGCACGCCAGCAGCAGCGCGTTGAGGGTCAGCGGATAGCTTTCCGGGCTGGTGGCCTGCTTTTCGATCAACGAACCGAGAATGCGGATTTCCGTGGCGTTGAGCCGTGGTTCGTCGAAGGTGGTTTGTTGTTCGGTGGTCATCGCGCGTTCCCTCAGCAGTCGAAGGCGCCTAGCCTAATCCTTGCAGGATAAAAGACAAGCCGCAGGCGTCTCGCGGCATGGCTATAATCGCCCCACGATTGACCCTGCCACCACGTGAGACTGCCATGACCATTTCCCTGTACGCCGCATCCGTCCCGGTTTTCCAACAAATGCTCAACGCCCTGAGCGATGTGCTGAAGAAGGCTGAAGCCCACGCCACCGCGAAAAACATCGACCCGAACGCCTTTCTGCAGGCACGCCTGTACCCGGACATGTTCCCGCTGGTGCGTCAGGTGCAGATCGCTGTGGATTTCGCCAAAGGCGTTTCGTCGCGTCTGGCTGAAATAGAAGTTCCGAAATACGACGACACAGAAACCACCTTCGCCGAGCTGCAAGCGCTGATTACCAAAGTGCTGGCCTACATCGGCGAGATCAAGCCTGAGCAGATTGATGGCAAGGAAGGCATCGAGATTGTTACCCGTCCGGGCACGCCTAAAGAAAAACGCTTCTCGGGCCAGTCTTACCTGCTGAGCTACGGCCTGCCGCAGTTCTTCTTCCACGTCACCACTACATACGCATTGCTGCGTCATAACGGTGTGGAAGTGGGCAAGCGCGATTACATGGGCGCGTTCTAAACCGCCAAGGCACAAAAAAGCCCGCCAAGGTTCGCGCCTTGGCGGGCTTTTTACTGGATGCGGTTTACGCCATCCGCTGAGCTTTCTCTTCTTCACCCATACAAGCCGCCGCGGTAAACAGCACATCGGTCGACGAATTCAACGCTGTCTCCGCAGAATCCTGCAACACGCCGATAATGAAACCCACCGCCACCACCTGCATCGCAATCTCGCTCGGAATGCCGAACAAGCTGCACGCCAACGGAATCAGCAGCAGCGAACCACCGGCCACACCCGACGCGCCGCAGGCGCAAACCGCCGCCACAACGCTGAGCAGAATCGCCGTCGGAATATCCACCGCGATCCCCAGCGTATGCACAGCCGCCAGCGTCAGCACGGTAATGGTGATCGACGCACCGGCCATGTTGATGGTCGCACCGAGCGGGATTGACACCGAATAAGTGTCTTCATGCAGACCCAAGCGTTTGCTCAATTCCAGATTGACCGGAATGTTCGCCGCCGAGCTGCGGGTGAAAAACGCGGTGATACCGCTTTCGCGCAGGCACTTGAGGGTCAGCGGATACGGGTTGCGACGCAGCTTCCAGAACACGATCAGCGGGTTCATCACCAGCGCCACGAACAGCATGCAGCCGAGCAGCACCGCCAACAGGTGCGCGTAACCGAGCAGCGCGCCGAAACCCGAGGTGGCCAGGGTCGAAGCCACCAGACCAAAAATACCCAGCGGGGCGAAGCGGATCACCACGCGCACGATCAGGGTCACGCCGTTGGACAGGTCGCTGACCACCTCGCGGGTGGTGTCGCCGGCATGCCGGATCGCCACGCCCATGCCGATCGCCCAGGCCAGAATGCCAATGAAATTGGCGTTCATCAGCGCAGTCACCGGGTTATCCACCACGCTCAGTAACAGGCTTTGCAATACTTCACCGATGCCGCCGGGTGCGGTCACCGCAACATTGTCAGTGGAGAGCACCAGATGCGACGGGAACATCGTGCTGGCTACCACGGCGACCACCGCAGCACCAAAAGTCCCCAGCAGGTACAGGAACAGAATTGGCCGAATATGGGTTTCCTGACCGTGCTTGTGGTTGGCAATCGAAGCCATCACCAGCACGAACACCAGAATCGGCGCCACGGCCTTGAGTGCCGAAACGAATACCTTGCCGATAAACGCAGTGGCTTTGGCCGCTTCCGGGGCCAACAGCGCCAGAGCAATACCGGCAATCAGGCCGATCAGGATCTGCGCGACCAGGCTGAGGTTTTTCAGGCGTAGCAATAAAGAAGGGGATGCAGCGGTCATAACGGCGTCTCTGATTTTTTATAGGGTGCGAGGTGCGTGATCCGGGCGGTGAAATCAGGGCGGGCCACGGATCAGCCCCGAAAGGTGTACGTTTTGCAGGGCGCGGACTTTATCACAGCGTCATCCCGATCCTTCAGGCATGTGACGATCTGCCACTTGATTGATCTACAACATAGACAGGTTTGTGCAAGTCAGCCTGGAAACACTCTGTTAAGATTCGCCATCCTCATTTTCAAGTTCTGCCAGCGCACCCTTCGGGTCAGCGCTGGTGTCGTCGTTTTGCTGGAGTTCCTCATGCTGTTGCCCATCCTTCTGTTGTCCGCCGCCGGGTTTACGGTGCTGACCACGGAATTCGTCATCGTCGGCTTGCTGCCGGCGATAGCCCGAGATCTGGAAGTCACCATCCCGCAAGCCGGATTGCTGGTGACTCTATTCGCTTTCACCGTGGCCTTGTTCGGTCCATTTTTGACCGCATATTTCGCCCGCTTCGAAC
This sequence comes from Pseudomonas sp. TWP3-1, assembly GCF_049896625.1. Taxonomy (NCBI): domain Bacteria; kingdom Pseudomonadati; phylum Pseudomonadota; class Gammaproteobacteria; order Pseudomonadales; family Pseudomonadaceae; genus Pseudomonas; species Pseudomonas sp. TWP3-1. The sequence goes on along the minus strand of NZ_JAFCUQ010000012.1, from coordinate 194,061 downwards.
GGCGCAAACTGTTTATCAGCATCCTGATCATGTTTGGTCTGGCCAACACGGTGGCGGCGCTGGCACCGAATATCTGGGTGATGGCGGTTGCCCGCTTGATTCCGGCGCTGGGCTTGCCCGTGTTCTGGGCCCTGGCCAGTGAGACAGCGGTGGACATCTCCGGCCCGGACTTCGCCGGCCGCGCAATTGCCAAGATCGGCTTCGGCATCGTCTGCGCGACGGTGTTCGGGATCCCGGTGGGCACGCTGATTTCCGATGCGTTCGGCTGGCGCAGTGCCTTCGGCATTCTGGCGGTGATCGCGTTTGCCAAAGCGTTATTGCTGTTTGTTTATCTGCCGCAAACCAGTCTGCATCAACATCAGGTCAGCTTCCGCTCGCAGTTCAAAATCCTGCGCAGCCCGCTGATGATCGGCCATGTCGTGCTGTCGATCCTGGTGTTTAGCGGCATGTTTACCGCTTACACGTATTTGGCGGACATCCTTGAACGGCTGGCCGGTTTCGACGGCACGGTGGTCGGCTGGTGCCTGATGGGCTTCGGCGCCGTGGGCTTGATCGGCAACTCACTGGGCGGGCGCGCGGTGGATCGTCACCCGCTGATGGCTTCGGTGATGTTCTGTGCGTTCATGATTCCGGGAATGGTCGCGCTGGTGCCGAACATTCATTCGTCGCTGGGTCTGGCGGCGGCGATGGCTATCTGGGGTGTGACTCAGGCAGCGCTGTTTCTGGTCAGCCATGTGCGTTTAATGAAAGCTGCACCTGAAGCGCCGGCGTTTGCCGCGTCGTTGAACATTGCCGGGGCCAACCTCGGGATTGGTCTGGGCGCGATGATCGGCGGCCGAGTGATCGACAGCGCGGGTCTGGGCTTCCTCGGTTTCGCTGCGTCCGGCTTCATTCTGTTGTCGATCTTCCTTGCCATGGTGTTGATGGCGTTGAAGCCGCGTGAAGTCTGCGCGGCGGCCTAAACAGCAGTAAACAGTTCGCGTCGGGCACCTTCGGTAATCGCAACGATGCCGGGGTGCTTGACCTTGCGCTCCACCGAGATCGCATAGAACGACTCGCTCACTGCATCGGTCTGGCCGATTACCTCCACGTTGTACTGGCGCTGCACCTCATCGGCAATCACGCTCGGGCCGATGAAAATCCCGCTCCCGGACTGACCAAACGCCTGCATCAAGGCGCTGTCATCGAACTCTCCGACAATTCTTGGCTGAATCTGCAGCTCAGCGAACCAGCGCTGCAAGCGGCTGCGCACCACGGATTCCGCGCCGGGAATGAGCAGAGGCGCGCCGTGCAGACTGCGTGGGAAATCCTGACCATATTGCGCTGCCAGATCGGCAGTGGCGAAAAAACTGATGCCGCACTCGCCGAGTTTCTGGCTGTAGCCCTTGATGTCCAAATGCGAGGGCATCGGGCTGTCGGAGATCACCAGGTCGAGGCGCTGGATCGCCAGATCCGCCAGCAAGCGTTCAAGTTTGTCCTCGCGGCAAGTAATGCGCAGCGGTTCGCTGAGCTCCATGGTCGGCGCGATCAGGCGGTAGACGATGGATTTCGGGACCACGTCTGCCACGCCTACCCGGAACAGAATCTGCTGCTCGTTGGGCTGCGCGCGCAGCATCAGTTCCAGATCGCCGCCGATTTGAAACATCTGCTCGGCAAGGGGCAGGGCCTGGCGCCCGGCCTCGGTCAGCTCAAGTTGCCGGCCAACGCGCTGAAACAACTCGATTCCATAAGTTTGTTCGAGCAGGGAAATCTGCCCGCTGATGGTTTGCGGCGTCAGGTTCAGCTGTTCGCAGGCGCGCACGATGCTGCCAGTCTTGGCTACCACCCAGAAGTAATGCAGTTGTCGGTAATTGAGCATGGCGTTCAGTCCGCGAGTACAGTTCGTATAAACCGAAGTATAGCCGCTAAAAATACGAATTTTCCTGAACTGTTCATCTCCCTAGAATGCCCACCCATCAACGGCCGGTTTGGATGGCCCGTCTGGTCTATCAAAGGGATGCATGATGAAACTCAAAATGACTGCTTTGCTGTTTACGTCTTTACTGGTTCTGGCCGGTTGCGATCAGGCTGAAAAGAGTGCCCAGCAACTCATGGGGCAAGCGGCTGACGCGGCCAAGCAAGCCATCGACGACACGCATAAAGCTGCAGAATCGGCGCTCAGCGACGCTACTGGCGGCCTGATCAGCAAAAAAGAACAATCGGAAGAAGATGCGGAGAAATCCGAATCGTCCTCCCAGGAAATCTAAACCGTCTTAAACAGAGAGTCAGGACTGACCCATGGAATATCTGATTGAACTCGCCAGCAGCCCCACTGCTTGGGTAGCTTTGGCCACACTGGTGGTGATGGAGATCGTGCTCGGCATCGATAACCTGATCTTTATCTCGATCCTGACCAACAAGCTGCCCGAGCAGCACCGGCAGAAAGCGCGGCGCATTGGTATCGGCATGGCGCTGATCCTGCGCCTGGCGTTGCTCAGTACCATCGCGTTTATCGTGCAGTTGACCGCGCCAGTGCTGGAAATCCTCGGCCATGCGTTCTCGTGGAAGGACATGATCCTGATTGCCGGCGGCCTGTTCCTGTTGTGGAAAGCCACCACCGAGATCCATCACAGCATGGACCCGGCGCCGGACGATCCGAAGTCGGCTACTTCGACCGTGACCTTGGGTTTCGCCGCGGCGATTGGTCAGATCCTGTTGCTCGACCTGGTGTTCTCGATCGACAGCATTATTACCGCTGTCGGCATGACCGAGCATTTGCCGATCATGATCATCGCGGTAGTCGTGTCGGTACTGGTGATGCTGTTGGCGGCTGATCCGCTGGCCAAGTTCATCAACGACAACCCGACGGTGGTGATGCTGGCTCTGGGCTTCTTGATCATGATCGGCATGACGCTGATCGCCGAAGGCTTCGGCGCCCACGTCCCGAAAGGTTATGTGTATGCGGCCATGGCGTTCTCGGCAGCGATTGAAGTGCTGAACATGCTCTCGCGGCGCGCCCGGCAGAAGAAGCTGACTGCTCAAGCGTAATCGCTGAAGACCACAAGGCCGCCTGAACTCGCAAGAGCTCAGGCGGCCTTTTTTGTTTATGCGGGTTTTTGCAGGAAATCAGTGCGCAGTGACAGGGCGCGCGTGGTGTTTGTCGATTTTCCCGGCTGGTGCAGATTGCACAGGATGATGGTGGCGCCGGGAAATCCGCAGCACCCCCCACAACATGGCAGCGGCTACGGCCAGCCAGCCGGCGATCAGCATTACGATGGTCATGGTCAGGCTCATCTGTGCCTCCTCTTCGCCCTGCATCGGGCGCACGCTTGTTCTTCATTCAGTCTTTAATAACGACAGTCTAGTCGTTGCTGTGTTTCAGGCTATTGACCAAAGGTCGCGGGCGACCAATCACTTTGCTCTATGTAATCGATGCGTCTGGTGTTTCGGGCTATACCGCAGGCTTGAGCCGTCCTATGATCGTGGCCCAAGCCGGAACACGATGACCGGCGCCTGAACAGAGAGCGACGATGGTGCAGCTATTTTCTCGAATTCGTGCGGCAACGTTGGTGGCGGGGTGCGTGGTGGCATTGGCTGGTTGTGCCGGCAGCGTGACGCCCGAGGTACAGCGTCTGCCGGAACGGGTCGAGCTCAGTGGCACGTTTTATCGCGGCCAGGCCAATCAGAGCGGGCCGCAGGTACTGGCGAGCTTGTTGGCGCAACAGGGCATATCGATTACCCCCGGAATGCTGGAAAAACCGCTGCACTTGCCGGGCGCGGAAGATAAGTTGCAGCAGAACTTGCAGAGCCTTGCCCGCGAATACGGCATGGTCGTCTACCCGCTGGACGGCACGCTGCCGGCGTTGCTGACTCAGGTGGCGGCGGGATATCCGGTGATGGTGCGTTTCAAGGAAGGCTCGGCGTTCTGGGCTGAACCGCGCTACGCGATCTTGTCCGGCTACGATCGCAACAAGCAGACCGTGCTGCTGCGGGCCGGGATGAACCGGCGTACGTTGATGAATTTCAGCAGTTTCGAGTCAGCGCTGGAGTGGGCGGTGCTGATCCAGAAGCCCTCGCAGATTCCGGCGGCAGTCGATCAGCAGCGTTGGCTGAATGCCGCTGATGAGCTGGCGCAGGCTGGCCAGGAGCGCGAAGCGGCTCAGGCGCGCAAGGCGCTGGCGACTCACTGAGCCCCGTTCGTCGTTTGCCGGGCACCCCGCTGTGTGGCAAGTCTCCTATAAGGAAGCGCCCGGCATTTCCGGGCCATGTCCCAGGAGGCGAACATGGCAAATTCCCAATCCCCCAGCGGCCCGCACTCATCGGAGCACTCCTCCGGAAATGATCTCGGATTCGATCCGGACTCGCCGGATGTCGACGATCCGCAAGTCGATCCCATCGGCCCGGCCAAGGCGCCGAAGGACGTTGAGGCAGGTGACGACGACAAGCGTCCGGCCAGGCCCTACGACCCGTTGGGCAATCTGAAACCTTGATGTGAGGTGCGTATGAGTACCGATTCAAGCTTCGATGATAAAAAACCTGACAGCGTGCCGACCACGCCGGAGTCCGACGTCGATCCAGTGCTCGATCCGGACAGTCCGATGCGCGATCCGATGGCGCGCCCGGCAGTCGTGACCACCGAGCATCCGCGTGATCCGAGCGCGGGCGATGGCATTCCGGATGACGACAAGATGCCGCTGCCTAACGACTAAAGTCGAGTCGAAAAAAAGCCCCGAATTCGGGGCTTTTTCCTTTGCCGCAGTTTATCTGGAAGCTTCTTACTTGGACGCTTCGATCACACCGCTTTGGCGACTCTTGAGGTTCTTGTCGGACTTGTACTGCAGCGCCACGGCCGGCGCAGTGGCGCTCTTGCCTGTTTCCACCCAGCTACGGATGCGGCTGGCATCGGCGAAGTGTGTGTATTTGCCGAATGCATCGAGAATCACCAGCGCCACCGGGCGGTTGCCCATTTTGGTCACCAGTACCAGGCAATGTCCGGCCTGGTTGGTGAAGCCCGTCTTGGTGATCTTGATGTCCCAGTTGTCCTTGTTCACCAGATGGTTGGTGTTGCGAAAACCCAAGGTGTAATTGGGCTTGCGAAACGCCACGGTTTTTTCTTTGGTGCTGGTCAATTGAACGAGCAGCGGTTGCTTTTGCGCCGCCATCAACAGCTTGCTCAGATCGCGGGCGGTGGAGACGTTGCGTGGTGACAGGCCGGTCGGTTCGACAAAGTGCGTATGGGTCATCCCCAGCGCCTTGGCCTTGGCGTTCATCGCGGCGATGAAGGCTGCATAGCCACCCGGATAGTGATGGGCGAGGCTGGCAGCGGCGCGGTTTTCCGAGGACATCAGGGCGATCAGCAGCATCTCGCGTCGCGGCAGTTCACTTTTCAGTTTGACCCGCGAGAACACACCCTTCATTTCCGGGGTACTGCTGATATCGATGTTGATCCATTCATCCATGTTCTGCCGGGCTTCGGCAACCACCAGGCCGGTCATCAATTTGCTCACTGAGGCAATCGGCACGATCACGTCCGGGTTGCTGGAATAAATGACTTTGTTGGTCTGCAGGTCCATGAGCAGGGCGCTGCCCGAGGCGATTTTCAGTTGCTTGGCATCACGAGGCGCAGCGGTGGTTTCGGCGGCATTGGCCGCTGGCGTGATGAGCGTGCCTGACAAGACGAAAACCAGGCTCAGGAGAGAAAGACGAATATTCACGCAGGCGAACTCATAAAGGTTGGAAATGCCGTTATTTGTAACGGTATATGTCTTAAAGCGCCGCATTGTAGAAGTATGGTCGAAGAACTGTCGATGGTTGTTCGAAAGGCATGAAAAACTTGTGAAAAGCCCTGTAAAAAGAGAGGTTTCCGGCGAACGGTAAAGGTTTTTTCGAGGACATCAAAAACCCCGCACGGGGCGGGGTTCTTGTGGTGTCAAAAACACGACTCAGCTGTGCAGTGTTTCCGCTGCATAGAGGGTGTTTTCCAGCAGGCACGCGCGGGTCATCGGGCCAACGCCGCCCGGTACTGGAGTGATCCAGCCAGCACGGGGCAGGGCGGTTTCGTAGACGACGTCACCGACCAGTTTGCCGTCATCCTGACGGTTGATGCCGACGTCGATCACGATTGCGCCTTGCTTGATCCACTCACCCTTGACCAGGCCCGGCTTGCCGGCGGCAACCACCACCAGATCAGCGCGGCCGACGTGGCCAGCCAGATCCTTGGTGAAGCGGTGAGTGACGGTCACGGTGCAACCGGCCAGCAGCAACTCCATGGCCATCGGGCGACCGACGATGTTGGAGGCGCCGACGACAACTGCGTCCATTCCGTACAGATCGACGCCAGTGCTTTCCAGCAACGCCATGATGCCTTTCGGGGTGCACGGGCGCAGTAGCGGGATGCGCTGGGCCAGACGGCCGACGTTATAAGGATGGAAACCATCGACGTCTTTGTCCGGGCGGATGCGCTCGAGCAGTTTCGAGGCGTCCAGGTGTTCCGGCAGCGGCAGCTGCAGCAGAACGCCGTCGATTGCCGGGTCTTCGTTGAGGCGATCGATCAGATCGGTCAGCGCGTCTTGAGTGGTTTCGGCGGGCAGGTCGTAGGCCTGGGATATAAAGCCGACTTCCTCGCAGTCTTTACGCTTGTGCGAGACATAAACCTGAGAGGCAGGATCGCTGCCGACCAGGATCACCGCGAGGCCTGGAGTGCGCAGACCTTGCTGGCGACGCTCGGCAACTCGTTTGGCGATCTGCTGACGCAGGCTGGCGGCGATCGATTTGCCGTCGATTAGTTGTGCAGTCATTGCGCGTGATTAACCATCGAGAGGGGAAAAAAAGAGAACGCATTCTCGCATGTCAGGCGGTGAGGGCAAAGGCGCTTGGTCAGCAAATTCCCCTAAGCCCTTTAATTAAATGAATTTTTTTTAAAAAGGATTTGACGACCTTGGGAGCGCTCTATACTATTCGTCGCACTTGTCGGGCACAGCCTAGCACTGGTTAAGAAGGTCGAGCAGGATTAACGTTCTGCGAAACTGGAAAGCACTTAGTTTGTAGTCCTCCAAGGGTACAGCTAACAAGGCGCCCGTAGCTCAGCTGGATAGAGCATCCGCCTTCTAAGCGGATGGTCGCAGGTTCGAGTCCTGCCGGGTGCGCCATTAGGCAGCATTGGCACAAGTAACGCGATATGGTGGGCGTAGCTCAGTTGGTAGAGCACGGGATTGTGACTCCCGTTGTCGTGGGTTCGATCCCCATCGTCCACCCCATATTTCGAAAAGCGCCAGATTTAACGGTCTGGCGTTTTTGTTTTAAAGCTTCATCTGCGGATGTGGTGGAATTGGTAGACACACTGGATTTAGGTTCCAGCGTCGCAAGACGTAAGAGTTCGAGTCTCTTCATCCGCACCAATTAAAGCTTCATTCAAGCCGCAGGCCTGGTGAGGTTCAACAAAGAAGTGAAGTTGTCTGTCTTCTTTGTAACGCAATATGGTGGGCGTAGCTCAGTTGGTAGAGCACGGGATTGTGACTCCCGTTGTCGTGGGTTCGATCCCCATCGTCCACCCCATATTTCGAAAGGCGCCAGATTTAACAGTCTGGCGCCTTTTTTGTTTTACGGATTCGAAATTCGGCGACCGCCGGTTTCGGGTTGCAGAAAGGGCGATGCGTTGGCGCTTCTATATATAGAAGAGGTCGCTGCAGAGCCTTGGCGAGATTAGCTGTATTGCGAACAGGGCAGGGCGCAAACCGTTTGTCCCTGCCTTCAAATTGCCTGCTGTTTTTTTACCCGTTTTCAGTAGGGTGACTTCTTGAGTTTGACCCACTAGAATGCATGCCCTTGATTCTGGGGTCGGAAACGGCCGGCTAACGTCTGTGCAACGAGGAATATCCATGCAAGTTTCTGTTGAAAATACTACTGCTCTTGAGCGCCGCATGAGTGTCACCGTGCCGGCGGAGAAAATTGAGAGCCAGGTAACCAAGCGTCTGCAGCAGACCGCCCAAAAGGCCAAGATCGCTGGCTTCCGTCCAGGCAAAGTGCCAATGAGCGAAATCAAGCGCCGCTTCGGTGCTGATGCGCGCCAGGAAGCTGTAGGCGACGTGATCCAGTCCTCCTTCTACGAAGCTGTGGTTGAGCAGAAACTGAACCCGGCTGGTTCGCCGTCGATCGAGCCTAAGTCGATCGTTGAAGGCAAAGACCTGGAATACGTTGCTGTATTCGAAGTGTTCCCAGAGTTCAAAGTTGCCGACTTCGACGCCATCACCGTTGAGCGCCTGAGCGCCGACGTGGCTGACGCCGATCTGGACAAGATGCTCGACATCCTGCGCAAGCAGAACACCCGTTTTGAAGTGGCCGATCGCGCTGCCCAGAACGAAGACCAGCTGAACATCGATTTCGTTGGCAAGGTTGACGGCGAAGTGTTCGCTGGTGGTTCCGCCAAAGGCACTCAGCTGGTAATCGGTTCCGGCCGCATGATCCCGGGCTTCGAAGAAGGCTTGGTTGGCGCTAAAGCTGGCGAAGAGCGCGTTCTGAACCTGACCTTCCCAGAGGACTATCAGAACCTGGACCTGGCTGGCAAAACCGCCGAGTTCACCGTTACCGTCAACACCGTTTCCGAGCCAAAACTGCCTGAGCTGAACGAAGAGTTCTTCGCGCAATTCGGCATCAAGGAAAGCGGCATCGACGGCTTCCGCACCGAAGTTCGCAAGAACATGGAGCGTGAACTGCGTCAGGCCATCAAATCGAAAGTAAAAAATCAGGTAATGGACGGTCTGCTGGCCACCAACCCGATCGAAGTGCCTAAAGCTCTGCTGTCCAACGAAGTTGACCGTCTGCGCGTGCAGGCTGTTCAGCAGTTCGGCGGCAACATCAAGCCTGATCAACTGCCGGCCGAGCTGTTCGAAGAGCAAGCCAAGCGCCGTGTAGTACTGGGTCTGATCGTGGCCGAAGTGGTCAAGCAATTCGACCTCAAGCCTGACGACGCTCGCGTTCGCGAAATGATTCAGGAAATGGCTTCGGCTTACCAAGAGCCTGAGCAGGTCGTATCGTGGTACTACAAGAACGAGCAGCAGCTGAACGAAGTCCGTTCGGTTGTGCTTGAAGAACAAGTTGTGGATACTGTTCTGCAGAAAGCTAGCGTGACCGACAAATCGGTCTCTTACGAAGAAGCGGTCAAGCCGGTAGAAGCTCCAACAGCCGACTGATTGTTTTTGCGTTAGAAGAACACACCATAAGCCAGCTCTCGAGCTGGCTTATGCGTATTCAAGACATAACTATTTGGGAGCGACTGCAGAGCATGTTCCGTAATTCTTATATTCAGCAGAACTCTGATATCCAGGCCGCAGGCGGCCTGGTCCCGATGGTTGTCGAGCAATCCGCTCGTGGCGAACGCGCCTATGACATCTATTCGCGCCTTCTCAAGGAGCGAGTGATCTTTCTGGTTGGTCCGGTAGAGGACTACATGGCCAACCTGATTTGTGCGCAATTGCTGTTCCTTGAAGCGGAAAACCCGGACAAGGACATCCATCTCTACATCAACTCGCCAGGCGGTTCGGTGACAGCGGGCATGTCGATCTACGACACCATGCAGTTCATCAAGCCGAATGTATCGACTACCTGCATTGGTCAAGCGTGCAGCATGGGCGCGTTCCTGCTGACTGCCGGTGCGCCGGGCAAGCGTTTCTGCCTGCCGAACTCGCGTGTGATGATTCACCAGCCATTGGGCGGTTTCCAGGGCCAGGCTTCGGATATCGAAATCCATGCCAAGGAAATCCTGTTCATTCGTGAGCGCCTCAACACGCTGATGGCCAAGCACAGCGGGCACACGCTCGAAGAAATCGAGCGCGACACCAACCGCGACAATTTCATGAGTGCTGAAGCCGCGCGTGCGTACGGGTTGATCGATGAAGTGATCGCCCAGCGTCCAGCTTAAAATAAGCAGCTCAAAATAGGGCTGGTCGGCTTGTCCGATCACCTGCGGGCTTGAAAAAGCCCGCAATAGCCTTCATCTTGTGTTGCAAGCCTATCGGATTTGGATCGAACGAATGACTGACACCCGCAACGGCGAGGACAACGGCAAGCTGCTCTATTGCTCCTTCTGTGGCAAAAGCCAGCATGAAGTGCGCAAATTGATTGCCGGCCCCTCGGTCTTTATCTGCGACGAGTGCGTCGACCTGTGCAATGACATCATCCGCGAGGAGGTGCAGGAAGCCCAGGCCGAGAGCAGCGCGCATAAATTGCCTTCGCCTAAAGAAATCAGCGGCATCCTTGACCAGTATGTGATTGGTCAGGAGCGTGCGAAGAAGGTTCTGGCCGTAGCGGTGTACAACCACTACAAGCGTCTGAACCAGCGTGACAAAAAGAATGACGACGTCGAACTCGGCAAGAGCAACATCTTGCTGATCGGCCCGACAGGCTCGGGTAAAACCCTGCTTGCCGAAACTCTGGCGCGCTTGCTGAACGTTCCGTTCACCATCGCCGACGCAACCACCCTCACCGAGGCGGGTTATGTAGGTGAGGATGTCGAGAACATCATTCAGAAGCTGCTGCAGAAGTGCGACTACGACGTAGAAAAAGCCCAGATGGGCATTGTCTACATCGATGAAATCGACAAGATTTCACGCAAGTCCGACAACCCGTCGATCACCCGGGACGTTTCCGGTGAAGGCGTGCAGCAGGCCTTGCTCAAGTTGATCGAAGGCACGGTCGCTTCCGTTCCGCCGCAAGGTGGGCGCAAGCATCCGCAGCAGGAATTCCTGCAGGTCGACACCCGTAATATCCTGTTCATCTGCGGTGGTGCGTTTTCCGGTCTGGAGAAAGTCATCCAGAATCGGTCCACGAAAGGTGGCATCGGTTTCAACGCCGAAGTTCGCAGCAAGGAAGAAGGCAAGAAGGTCGGTGAATCCCTGCGTGAAGTCGAGCCTGACGATCTGGTCAAGTTCGGTCTGATCCCGGAATTCGTTGGTCGTCTGCCGGTTCTGGCGACACTGGATGAGCTGGATGAGGCTGCGTTGATGCAGATCCTCACCGAGCCGAAAAATGCTCTGACCAAACAGTATGCCAAGCTGTTCGAGATGGAAGGCGTCGACCTGGAATTCCGTGCCGACGCACTGAAATCCGTCGCCAAGCGTGCCCTGGAACGTAAAACCGGTGCCCGTGGTCTGCGTTCGATTCTCGAAGGTGTGCTGCTCGACACGATGTATGAAATCCCCTCGCAGTCCGAGGTGAGCAAAGTCGTGATCGATGAAAGCGTGATCGAAGGCAAGTCCAAGCCACTGTATATCTACGAAAACAGTGAGCCGACTGCCAAGGCAGCGCCGGACGCTTAAGCGTTCAGCCTGCTGGAGTAAAGAAGGGGCCTTCGGGCCTCTTTTTTTTTAAGAAAGTTTTAACATCTTCATAGCGCTTGTTTTTTTCCAAAGCAGCCCCCATCTTGGTTTCAAGCTCAATTCCATCCGATTACGGCCGTACGGCCGCCGTAGAGGCGAAATCATGAAGACCACCATCGAATTGCCTCTCCTGCCATTGCGTGATGTCGTGGTTTATCCGCACATGGTTATCCCGCTGTTCGTGGGGCGCGAGAAATCCATCGAAGCCCTCGAAGCTGCGATGACGGGCGACAAGCAGATCTTGCTGTTGGCCCAGAGAAACCCGGCTGACGATGATCCCGGTGAAGATGCACTCTATCGCGTAGGTACCATCGCCACTGTTCTGCAATTGCTCAAGCTGCCGGACGGCACCGTCAAGGTTCTGGTCGAAGGCGAGCAGCGGGGCGCCGTGGAGCGCTTCAGCGAAGTCGATGGCCATTGCCGTGCCGAAGTGTCGCTGATCGACGAAGTCGACGCCCCAGAGCGCGAATCCGAAGTGTTCGTGCGCACACTGCTCTCGCAATTCGAACAATATGTGCAGTTGGGCAAGAAAGTCCCGGCTGAAGTCCTGTCTTCGCTCAACAGCATCGATGAGCCGGGTCGTCTGGTCGACACCATGGCCGCGCACATGGCGCTGAAGATCGAGCAGAAGCAGGAAATCCTCGAAATCATTGATTTGTCGGCCCGGGTCGAGCACGTTCTGGCGTTGCTGGATGCCGAGATTGACCTGCTGCAAGTCGAAAAACGCATTCGCGGTCGTGTCAAAAAACAAATGGAGCGCAGTCAGCGCGAGTACTACCTGAATGAGCAGATGAAGGCCATTCAGAAAGAACTCGGCGACAGCGACGAAGGCCACAACGAAATCGAAGACCTGAAAAAGCGTATCGACGCTGCAGGTCTGCCAAAGGATGCTCTGGCCAAAGCCACCGCCGAGCTGAACAAGCTCAAGCAAATGTCGCCGATGTCCGCTGAGGCCACCGTGGTGCGCTCGTACATCGACTGGCTGGTGCAGGTGCCGTGGAAGGCTCAGAGCAAAGTGCGCCTCGACCTGGCGCGCGCTGAGGACATTCTCGACGCCGACCATTACGGCCTCGATGAGGTCAAGGAGCGCATCCTTGAATACCTCGCCGTACAAAAGCGCGTGAAGAAAATTCGTGGCCCGGTGTTGTGCCTGGTCGGCCCTCCGGGCGTGGGTAAAACCTCGCTGGCCGAGTCGATTGCCCATGCCACTAACCGCAAATTCGTGCGCATGGCCCTTGGCGGTGTGCGTGATGAAGCGGAAATCCGTGGTCACCGTCGGACTTACATCGGTTCGATGCCAGGAAGATTGATTCAAAAGATGACGAAGGTGGGTGTGCGCAACCCGCTGTTCCTGCTCGATGAAATCGACAAAATGGGCAGCGACATGCGTGGCGACCCGGCGTCGGCGTTGCTGGAAGTGCTCGATCCCGAGCAAAACCACAACTTCAACGACCACTATCTGGAGGTCGATTACGACCTGTCGGATGTGATGTTCCTGTGCACCTCGAACTCGATGAACATCCCACCGGCGCTGCTCGACCGGATGGAAGTGATTCGTCTACCGGGCTACACCGAAGACGAAAAGATCAACATCGCCGTTAAATATCTGTCGCCAAAACAGATTCAGGCCAACGGCTTGAAGAAGGGCGAGCTGGAATTCGACGCTGAAGCCATTCGCGACATTATCCGGTATTACACCCGTGAAGCCGGTGTCCGCGGCCTCGAGCGGCAGATTGCCAAGGTCTGCCGCAAGGCGGTCAAAGAGCATGCGCTGGAAAAACGCTTCTCGGTAAAAGTGACAGCCGATCTGCTGGAGCATTTCCTCGGGGTGCGTAAATTCCGCTACGGTCTGGCCGAGCAGCAGGATCAGATCGGTCAGGTGACCGGGCTGGCCTGGACTCAGGTTGGCGGCGAATTACTGACCATCGAAGCTGCGGTTGTGCCGGGTAAAGGTCAGCTGATCAAGACCGGTTCGCTGGGCGATGTAATGGTCGAATCGATCACTGCGGCGCTGACTGTTGTGCGCAGCCGTGCGAAGAGCCTGGGCATTCCTCTGGACTTCCATGAGAAGCGCGACACGCACATCCACATGCCGGAAGGCGCGACGCCGAAAGACGGTCCGAGCGCTGGCGTAGGCATGTGCACGGCGCTGGTTTCGGCGTTGACCGGGATTCCGGTGCGAGCCGATGTAGCCATGACCGGTGAAATTACCTTGCGTGGTCAGGTGCTGGCGATTGGCGGTCTGAAGGAAAAACTGCTCGCGGCACACCGCGGCGGGATCAAGACTGTGATCATTCCGGAAGAGAACGTGCGCGATTTGAAGGAGATTCCTGACAATATCAAGCAGGATCTGCAGATTAAACCGGTTAAATGGATTGACGAGGTCCTGCAAATTGCGCTGCAATACGCGCCGGAGCCCTTGCCGGATGTGGCTCCCGAGATAGTTGCCAAGGACGAAAAACGTGAGTCTGACTCTAAGGAAAGAATTAGCACGCATTAGTATGCATTTGCCTGAGGGGCTTCCTTGACAGCTTTTTAGAGCCCTTGTTATAAAGCGGCTCTTAAGTGTCTGTAGGCCATTCAGCACTGATTTTGCTTTCACCAAAAAACTTAGAATCAAACTCAAATAGATATAAGGGGACTTAGAGTGAACAAGTCGGAACTGATTGATGCTATCGCTGCATCCGCTGATATCCCGAAAGCTGCTGCTGGCCGTGCGCTGGACGCTGTAATCGAATCCGTCACTGGCGCTCTCAAGGCTGGCGACTCCGTTGTTCTGGTGGGTTTCGGTACTTTCTCCGTAACTGATCGTCCAGCTCGCGTTGGTCGTAACCCACAGACCGGTAAGACGCTGGAAATCGCAGCGGCTAAAAAACCAGGTTTCAAAGCCGGTAAAGCCCTGAAAGAAGCCGTCAACTAAGTCTCTTTCAAGTTTTTACCCATCCGGGTCGGGGTCAAGCCTGACTTGGCAGCGGAGCGGTAGAGCAGGTGGTTGAAATAGCTGCCTGTCACACCGGGATCGAGGGTTCGAGCCCTGTCCGCTCCGCCAGTTACGAGAAGGCGCATCCTCGGATGCGCCTTTCTTCTATCCGGATTCTACCCACGCTCCACGGTTGCCTAATTTTGAAGTTCAACCGTTTCTGGGGGACGCATGCTGCAGAATATCAGGGACAATTCACAAGGCTGGATTGCCAAAACCATCATCGGGATCATCGTTGTATTGATGGCTTTCACCGGTATCGAGGCGATTTTCCAGGCTACTACCAACAGCCAGGATGCGGCCAAGGTCAATGGTGAAGAAATCAGCCAGAACGAGCTGAGCCAGGCCGTTGATATGCAACGCCGTCAGCTGATGCAACAGCTGGGCAAAGACTTCGACGCTTCTTTGCTCGACGAAAAAATGCTGCGCGACTCGGCTCTCAAAGGCCTGATCGATCGCAAACTGCTGCTGCAAGGCGCAGAAAAATCGAAATTCGCATTCTCCGAAGCTGCACTCGACCAAGTGATTTTGCAGACACCTGAATTCCAGGTTGACGGCAAGTTCAGCTCCGAGCGCTTCGACCAGGTGATCCGTCAACTGGGTTACAGCCGCATGCAATTCCGCCAGATGCTGGCTCAGGAAATGCTGATCGGTCAGCTGCGCGCCGGTGTTGCCGGCAGTGGCTTCGTGACCGACGCTCAAGTGTTGGCATTTGCCCGTCTGGAAAAACAGACGCGCGATTTCGCTACCCTGAGCGTCAAGGCTGACCCTGCCGCAGTCAAACTGACTGACGATGAGGTCAAGGCTTACTACGACGAGCATGCCAAGGAATTCATGACGCCGGATCAGGTGATCATCGATTACCTCGAGCTGAAAAAGGCTTCGTTCTTCGATCAGGTCAGCGTGAAAGACGAGGACCTGCAAGCGGCGTATCAGAAAGAGATCGCCAACCTGTCGGAACAGCGTCGTGCGGCGCACATTCTGATCGAAGTCAACGACAAGACCACCGAAGCTCAGGCCAAGACCAAGATCGAAGAGATCCAGGCACGCTTGGCCAAGGGCGAGAAATTCGAAGCGCTGGCCAAGGAGTTCTCGCAGGATCCGGGTTCGGCCAGCAATGGCGGTGACCTTGGTTTCGCAGGCCCTGGCGTCTACGATCCGGCTTTCGAAAAGTCGCTGTACTCGCTGGCTAAAGACCAGGTTTCCGAGCCGGTGCGCACCGACTTCGGTTTTCACCTGATCAAGTTGCTGGGCGTCGAAGCGCCGGAAGTCCCGACGCTGGCCAGCCTGAAAGACAAACTGACCCGCGAGCTGAAAACCCAGCAAGTGGAGCAGCGTTTCGTCGAGGCGACCAAGCAACTGGAAGACTCTTCGTTCGAAGCATCCGATCTGGCCCAGCCAGCGCAGGATCTGAAACTGGCCGTACACACCACCAAGCCGTTTGGTCGTGAAGGCGGCGAAGGCATTGCGGCCAACCGTGCCGTGGTGACTGCTGCGTTCAGTACCGAAGTTCTCGATGAAGGCGCAAACAGCACCGCCATCGAACTGGACCCGGAAACCGTGATTGTATTGCGCGCCAAGGAGCACCTGAAGCCTGCTCAACTGCCGCTGGAAAGCGTGGCAACCGCCATTCGCACCCAGTTGGCCAAAGAGCACGCCAGCGCTGCTGCCAAGACCAAGGCCGATCAACTGATCGCCGGTCTGCGTGACGGCAAGACTCCGCTCGACAAGGCTATTGACGGTCAAAGCTGGAAAGTCACTGCAGCGGCCACTCGCGCTCAGGAAGGCGTTGACCCGGCCGTGCTGCAAGCGCTGTTCCGCATGCCTAAGCCGGCTGGCCAGGACAAGCCGTCGTTCAGCAGCGTAACGTTGCCGGACGGCAGCCTGACCATCGTGCGTCTCAACGCTGTGAACGAAGCCGCTGCGCCGACTGACGAAGAGAAAGCGCAATATCGTCGCTTCCTCGCGTCGCGTGTGGGTCAGCAGGACTTCGCGGCGTATCGCAAACAGCTGGAAAGCGAAGCCGACATCAAGCGTTTCTGATGGTTGACTGAGCTGCAAAATGAAGCCCCGGATGCAAATCCGGGGCTTTTTTGTGTCTGGTGATTGCTGCAGGCGGGCCTATACCAGCCATCGAACTGTGTGATCTTTTCTGCATATTCACGGTCGGTACAGCTGTAACTGTTTTAAGACACTAATCCATGCTCCGCGCAGCTACGATCTGTTGCACAATACGCCCCGGACCGTTTTCCCTCAGGATGTTTAATGTTGAATTCTATTCCCGTGCGTTTCATCGGGTTGGCGCTGGTGCTGACCGCCGCTGCCGGCTGCACCAAAGACAAGCCAATGTATGAGCATGAGAACTTTGACGACTCTGGCACCTTCTCGCGCACATACCCGGTGACCGACGCCGTGACGTGCGAAGCGGCACGCCGTGCCTTGCTCAGCCAGGGTTACATCATCACCAGCAACGACCCGAAGCAAGTCAGTGGTCACAAGAGCTTCCAGCAGACCGGTGAGACGCACCTGGAAATCAGCTTCAACATCGTCTGTGCCGATGATGGCAGCGCCGGCCACCATGCCACGATGTTTGCCAATGCCTTGCAGGATCGTTACGCGCTGAAGAAGACCAATAATTCCGCGAGCGTTGGCGTTGGTGTGCTCGGATCGGTATCGATGCCGATCGGCTCTTCGGACGACTCGATGGTCAAGGTCGCCAGTGAAACTGTGTCTTCACAGAAGTTCTACGAGCGCTTCTTTACCTTGGTCGAGTTGTTCCTGCCGGCTGAAGCGAAGAAGGCTGCGCACATCGAAGAGAAGCCCAAGGCTGACCTGGGCGTGCCTGAAGCCAAGGCTGCGCCAGCGGCTTTAGTCCCAGCACCAGCACCAGCTCCCGCGCCGACTCCGGCGGCCGAACCTGTACCAGCGCCAGTTGAAGCTGTTCCAGTCTCGCAACCGGTCGCACCACCTGCCGAGGCCGCGCCGATCACTCCTGAGCCGGCCGCAGAGCCTGCACCAGCCGCAGAAACCATTACCCCGCCAGCCAATCCCTCCGATCTGCCGCCACCGTCCGAGCCGATCCCGGCGATGCCTGCCAGTTACTGATCGCTTCAGGCGAATGTGTGAGCTGAAACCTCAGCTCACACATTCTGCAAATCCCTCGCGATAAATTCTTGACCACCTGCTACGTTTATTTGATGAAGGCGAGATTTCATTTTTCCTTCACACGGGCACTTTATGCTCGAGGCGCGGGTCATTTGATTCAGGCCATTTCAAAGCGAACGAGTAGGGGGATGACACGATGGATGACTATCAAGAAGAACTGCTCGAGTATCAGGCTTACGAGCTGGATTCGCCGGAACCGGCAGAAGACGCGACCGAGCTGTAAATTCTCAAGCCGTCTTGCGATGACTGCGGCGAAATTCGCCCGGTGTCTGGCTGCTCCAGCGCTTGAATGCGCGCTGAAACGCCTCGGCTGAGGCAAAACCGAGCAGGTAGGCGATTTCACCGAACGCCAGTTCAGTGTCGCGAATGTAGGTCATCGCCAGATCACGCCGAGTGTCATTGAGGATCGCGCGAAACTGAGTGCCTTCTTCGGTCAGTTTGCGCCGCAGTGTCCAGGTTGGCAGCTTCAGGCGTGCCGCCACTTCTTCCAGGTCGGGTTCCCGGCCACCATTGAGCAACGGCCCGAGCAATTGCGTGATGCGTTCGCGCAGGCTGCGGGTGCGCGTCAGTTGTTCCAGTTCGCGTTCACACAACGCCAACAGATGCTTCCAGGTGCTTGGGCAATGCTCCGGGTTGCGCTGCGCAAGACTCGCCAAATCCAGGCGCAGTTGATTGCGTTCGGCGCCGAACTGCATCGGGCAGTTACCGAGCGCGCTGTAGGCGTCGCGATAATCCGGCGTATCAAACTCGATCTCGATCCGCTCCGCGCGCAACGGCTCGGGACTGATGCTCGACAGTTGATGCAGCCAGCCAGCGATGATCGAATCCACCACGAAGCGGTTGTAGGCGTTATACGGGCTGATCGAGTAGAAGCGCAGCCACGCGCCGGAGGCGTCTTCGTGGAAACTCGACTGACCACGATAATTGGAACCATACAACGCTTCAAAGCGGATCAGACAGCGCGCGGCTTCACGCACGGTGGGTGCTTGAGCGGCGGTAACGCCGGCCAGCCCGGCCTGACTCAGGCGACTGAGCTGACCCATGCGCAGACCCAGCGCCGGATCCCCGGTCAATTGAATCGCGCCGTGACCCAGGCGCATATAACGTGGGATCGACAAGCGCGCGCCAGCCTCAGCCAGCCGCGCTGCGTCCAGGCCGTATTGCTCAAGTAGCGGCTGCGGATCAGCGCCATGGCTGCGCACCGCATCGGCAAGGCTATGCACAAAGCCTACCGACAGATCCCCGAGGCGCATCGGCAATGGTTTCACGATTTACAACCAGAGGTTGAGCAAGCGCGCGCCACGCGCATCGCCGTCGGCGAACTGCTGGCCGTTGCTGCTGAGAAAACTGTGCCCGGCGCTCGGCTTGTCCCAAAATTGCCCGCGCATGAATACGCTGACGCCGCCAATCGCCTGGCTGCTCGGTGGTTGGGCGGTGAGGGTTAAACGGTGCCAAGCCTGACCTTCACTGACTTCGCCGGGTTTGAGGCTGACCGAACTCGGCGTACTCGAACCTTTGTACCCGCGCCACGGCTTGTCCCACGCACCATGCCCGACGATGATCGCTGGCACCGCAACCAATTGCGCACCTTGCGCGTCGAGTTTGCGGTAGTTGTCCGGATACCAGCTGTCGCTGCCGATCAGCACGCCGAGGCGCCCGGCCGGGGTGTTGACCACGTTGAGGCTGTGCTCGTCGCTGGCTGCAAGCACTTCGCGCTGATCGAAGATCGGGTGCATCTGCCGCTGCGGTTGGCCGAGCGGTGCGCCGTCGCTGCCAAACACCACGCTGCTGTTGAATAGTGCGCCGCTGCCGGGCTTGAGCTTGCCGTCGATCACGCTCGGTTCGGGCAAGACGATTGAACCGGCCACGAGGGTGACGTGAAACTCTTTGGCCAGCCCCCCGAACAACGCCTGATAGTCCTTGGCCATGCTCTTGGCTTTCATGCGCAGGTGCGCGTCATCCAGACGGTTTTCGCCCTTGGCGCGCAGCCAGGCACGGGCAAATTCCAACGGATTGCTCGCCGCCAGCCAGTTCATCGCTTCGGCGAGGGTCGGCGCCTGATACAGCTCGTCTTTCTCGCCGCTGATCATCAACCAGGTGCCGATGTGTTCCGGCAGCACCACCACGGTTTTTTCGCTGAGCAGTCCCTGATCCTGCGCTTGCTGGAGATAAGCAGCGAGTTTGCGATGCAGCCGTGCGGGGCTTTGATAGTCGGTGGGGAACAGTTCTGGCTGGATGCCCAGCAGATTGCCGCGATCACCGGGCGTGCCTTGGTCGACCGCCAGTTTGATGCGCAAGTCCGAGAGATAGTGGCCCGCCGGCCGGTCCGCCGCCCACATGGCGTAGGAGGTGAGGACAGCCACAAGGGCCATGGAAAAAGTCAGGTACAAAAGTTTGCGCATGAAAACCAACAAAAACCGGGTACAGAATGTAGGTCTAGGGTAGGGCGCATGCCGTGGCTTGCCAAGGGGCGCTGCGCATTTGGATCAATAAGTTGTCAGTTACGGTCATTGAGTGACAGCGACGCGACTCTTAGTCTGTCGAACATGACTGACGGGGGACGCAGAGCTCCCGCATATTTTCCGTGATTGCTCGTTGTGGAGTTACCGATGACCGCCGCCCATTACCCGCACCTGCTGGCCCCGCTGGACCTGGGATTCACCACCTTGCGCAACCGCACCCTGATGGGTTCGATGCACACGGGGCTTGAAGAGAAACCGGGTGGCTTCGAGCGCATGGCGGCGTACTTCGCCGAGCGCGCGCGTGGCGGTGTTGGCCTGATGGTCACCGGCGGCATTGGCCCCAACGATGAGGGCGGCGTGTATTCCGGCGCGGCCAAGCTGACTACCGAGGAAGAAGCACTCAAGCATCAGATCGTCACCCGCGCAGTACACGAGGCGGGTGGCAAGATCTGCATGCAGATCCTGCACGCCGGGCGTTATGCCTACAGCCCGAAGCAGGTCGCGCCGAGTGCGATCCAGGCACCGATCAACCCGTTCAAGCCCAAAGAGCTGGACGAGGAAGGCATCGAGAAGCAGATCAGCGATTTCGTCACCTGTTCGGTACTGGCACAGACCGCTGAGTATGACGGCGTGGAAATCATGGGTTCCGAAGGTTATTTCATTAACCAGTTCCTCGCCGCGCACACCAACCATCGCACCGACCGTTGGGGTGGCAGCTACGAAAACCGCATGCGCCTGCCGGTGGAAATCGTGCGCCGCGTGCGGGAAGCCGTCGGCCCGAACTTCATCATCATCTTCCGCTTGTCGATGCTCGATCTGGTCGAAGGCGGCAGCACCTGGGATGAGATCGTCACCCTGGCCAAAGCCATCGAGCAGGCGGGTGCGACCATCATCAACACCGGCATCGGCTGGCACGAAGCGCGCATTCCGACCATCGCCACCAAAGTGCCGCGTGCGGCGTTCAGCAAGGTCACGGCCAAGCTGCGTGGTTCGGTGAGCATTCCGCTGATCACCACCAACCGCATCAACACCCCGGAAATCGCCGAGCAGATCCTCGCTGAGGGCGACGCCGACATGGTCTCGATGGCGCGGCCGTTCCTCGCCGACCCGGACTTCGTCAACAAGGCCGCCGAAGGGCGGGCCGACGAAATCAACACCTGCATCGGCTGCAACCAGGCCTGCCTCGATCACACCTTTGGCGGCAAGCTCACCAGTTGCCTGGTCAACCCGCGTGCCTGCCATGAAACCGAACTCAATTATCTGCCGGTGCAGCAGATCAAGAAGATTGCCGTGGTGGGCGCCGGGCCTGCCGGTCTGTCCGCCGCTACCGTTGCCGCCGAGCGTGGGCATCAGGTGACGCTGTTCGATTCAGCCAGCGAAATCGGCGGCCAGTTCAATATCGCCAAGCGTGTGCCGGGCAAGGAAGAATTTTTCGAAACCCTGCGTTATTTCAATCGCAAGTTGCAGACCACGAATGTCGAGGTGTGCCTGAACACCCGCGTCGACGTGGCGAAACTGGTTGATGGCGGCTATGACGAAATCATCCTCGCCACCGGTATTGCACCGCGTCTGCCGGCGATTCCCGGCGTCGAGAACGCCAAGGTCCTGAGCTATCTGGATGTGATCCTCGAACGTAAACCGGTCGGCAAGCGTGTCGCGGTGATCGGTGCCGGTGGTATCGGTTTCGACGTTTCGGAATTCCTTGTGCATGAAGGCGTGGCCACCAGCCAGGATCGCGCGGC
The DNA here is from genome assembly GCF_049896625.1 of Pseudomonas sp. TWP3-1. Taxonomy (NCBI): domain Bacteria; kingdom Pseudomonadati; phylum Pseudomonadota; class Gammaproteobacteria; order Pseudomonadales; family Pseudomonadaceae; genus Pseudomonas; species Pseudomonas sp. TWP3-1. The sequence goes on along the minus strand of NZ_JAFCUQ010000012.1, from coordinate 172,361 downwards.
GTTTTGGAAAGAGTGGGGCATTGATACCCGGCTTGAGGCTCGCGGTGGCGTGGCCGGGATCAAGGCCCAACCGCACGCGCCGGCGCGCGAGGTGTTTCTGCTGCAACGCAAGAAATCCAAGGTCGGCGACGGTCTGGGCAAGACCACGGGCTGGATTCACCGCACCGGGCTGAAAAACAAGCAAGTGCAGATGCTCAACAGTGTCGAGTACTTGAAGATCGATGATGATGGCCTGCATATCCGCATCGGCGAAACCGGCGAGCCGCAATTGCTCGCGGTGGACAACATCGTCATCTGCGCCGGTCAGGATCCGCTGCGTGAGCTGCATGATGGTCTGGTTGAAGCGGGGCAGAACGTGCACCTGATCGGTGGCGCTGACGTCGCGGCGGAGCTGGATGCCAAACGCGCGATCAATCAGGGATCGCGTCTGGCTGCCGAGCTGTAATCCACCTTAAACTGCCGGCTCCTTAAACAGAGCCGGCATTTATGCTTTTGCCCCCCTCCGATTGGCTTCCTCAAGCCCCTTTGCAATCACTCGATCTGGACTGGCTCCATGCCGCCGGAATCGAAGTGGCGATCCTGCGTCTGGACCAGATCGACCCGCTGATCAGCGGCAACAAGTGGTTCAAACTCGTCGAACACCTGAAAGCCGCTGACCTTGCCGGTGCCGAAGGCATCATCAGCCTCGGTGGCGCGCACTCCAATCATTTGCACGCGCTGGCGGCGGCGGGCAAACGTCTGGGGTTCACCACGGTCGGCCTGTTGCGCGGGCATCCGCAGGACACGCCGACGGTGCGGGATCTGCAAGCATTCGGTATGCATCTGCACTGGCTCGGGTATGGCGGTTATCGGGCGCGTAATGAGTCGGGATTCTGGCAGCCGTGGCGAGCGCAGTATCCCCAACTGCATCCAGTGCCCGAGGGCGGTGGCGGATTGCCCGGTGCGCTGGGCTGCTCGGCGATCAAGCAGCAGGCGGTTGCGCAGTTAAAAACGTTGGGTTGGGGTGATTTTCACGGCTGGTGGCTGGCGTGTGGCACGGGCACCACGCTCGCCGGCATGGTGCTGGCGGAGGCGGGTAAGCACGGGGTCTACGGCGCACTGGCAGTGCCCGATGATCACGGTGTCGCACCGCAGGTCGAGGCGATTCTTCATGAAGCCGGAATATCCAATTCGACCTACGAACTGCTCGACGCCAGCCGTGGCGGCTTCGCCAAAGTCGATGCGCAATTGCTGGAGTTCATCGAACACACCGAACAGGCCAGCGGTGTTCCCTTCGAGCCGCTGTACACCGGCAAGGCGTTGCTCGCGCTCAAGCAACAGGTCGAGGCGGGCAAGTTCGCTCGCGGTACACGGCTGATCTTCATCCACACCGGCGGCTTGCAGGGCCGCCGGGGATTCGATGGCAGGTGCTAGCCGCGTTTGGGCATCATCCGCAGCAGGGTGTTATCGCGCACCACATAATGATGATAAATCCCCGCCAGCGCATGCAGCCCGATCAGCCAATAGCCGATGGTGGCGATGAGCACGTGCCAGTATTCGATTTGCTTGGCGAACGCCTTGTCTTCGCTCACCAATAGCGGCAGGTCGAAACCGTAGAACATCACCTGATGCCCCTCGGCGCTGGTGATCAGCCAGCCGAGGATCGGCATGCTGATCATGAACAGGTACAACGCCCAATGCATCAGCCGCGCCAAGACCGTTTGCCATTGCGGCGATGCCGGAAAGATCTGCGGCGCCGGCCCCAGGCTGCGGGCAAACAGGCGCAACCACACCAGCACGAATACCGTCAGCCCCAGCAGGTAATGCACTTCGCGGATCAGCGTGCGCCCTCCGCTACCCTTGGGAAAGAAACCACGCAGTTCCATGCTGGCGTACACCAGTACCAACAGCACCAGCATCAGCCAGTGCAGCAGGATCGACACAGTGCTGTAACGAGAGGCGGAATTTGTCCACGGCATACGGTGTTCCTCACGGGTCAGGGGCCAAGCGTGCCGTTCTTGAGCGACGGCAAGCTTTAACTGTAATCCCGTTGCGGACTTTCTTCCTGATCGAGGTCATCTTTTTTTACGGCGTTCGGGAGGTGATGTTTTCAGAGTGTTCAACATTTTGAATGCAACGCTGTAACCGAGTGTTGTTTATATCTTGTATTTGCGAAAGTTTGAGTGTTTTTAGTCAAGTGGTTATTGTCGTTGGCAGTCGGTAATTGAAGTTTATTTGATTGCCTAAATCAACGGCAGCAATAAATCAGCTGCTTGAATAAATGGATGTATATATGGCTTTCAGTATTTTGCTGGATAACAAATCTGGATATATCGTGCGCAAGGCCATGGCCAAACCTCCGGTATCGAAACCCGGGATTTCCGTGCCGAAGCCAAAGCCGCCAGTGCCGCCGGTCAAGCCACCAGTGCCGCCGGTCAAACCTCCGGTGAAGCCACCAGTACCGCCGGTCAAACCTCCGGTGCCGCCGGTCAAACCACCCGTCAAGCCGCCCGTGCCACCGGTCAAGCCTCCAGTGCCGCCAGGCACACCTCCGGTCAAGCCCGTAGCAGATGTCAGGCCGCCAATGCCGTGGCCTACGCTGAATATCAACGTCGATCCGGTTGCGCTGTACAACCTGCTGAATGCGCTGGGCAGCACGCGCAACCCTGACGGGTCCACTGCGCTGGTTGATGGCAGTGTGATCAACCCCGAGCAGACTGCAGTAACGCGTCCCGACGGGATCATTCAGCACGCGGATGGTCGAGTGGAGCATCCAGACGGACGCATTGTCTGGCCGGATGACACCATTGAATATCCCGATGGACGTATTGTCTGGGCAGATGGAACCGAGCAACTGCCCGACGGTTCGATTAAATACCCGGACGGACTGGCATACGATGCTGACGGTAATCTGATTTCTGAGTGAATAACCATGTTCGCCAATAGTGAGTGATATTGTTTTTTACTATTGGCTGAGTTTTGTTAGTTGTCAGACGCAATAAAAAAACCGCCAGGCCTTTCCGGGTTGGCGGTTTTTATAGTGTGATTAAAAGCTTTGCGGCATTTCTCCATTTGCCAGACGTTGATTGATATCGGCAATCACTTCTGGCAAATCGGTAATGGTGTCGATCATGTAATGCGGGCGCGAGGCTGCGAACAGTGCGTGAATGCGCTCGCGTTCGCTGGCCAGTGCGTCACTGCTCAGCGCGCGATAACCAGCGTAATCCAGCCCCAGCGCATTGCCTGAGCAGATCAGCGCGACCGTCCACATCCCGGCGCGGCGGCCTTCGAGAATGCCCGGCACGGTGTCGTCGATTTTCACACACGCAGCAACATCATCGATGCCCAGCGCAATCACGTTGGCCAATGCCTGAGCTGGCCAAGGGCGGCCGTTTGGCACTTCATCGGTGGCGACTACGTGATCGGCGACGTAGCCGTTGCTCGCGGCCAATTCGACGACTTTGTCCATGACTTGCTTCGGATACCCGGAACACGAGCCGATTTTGATCCCTTGCTGGCGCAGGTTGGCGATGGTCTCCAGTGCGCCGGGGATCAGTGCCGAGTGCTCGGCGATTTTTTCGATCTGCAACGGCATGAAGCGCTCATAGATGGCGGTAACGTCGTCGTCAGTCGGGGTGCGACCGAACGCCTTGCGATAACGCTCGGCGACTTGCGGCTGGTCGCACAAGGTGCGGATGTGATCCCACTTGCCCATGCCCATCGGCCCGCGGGCTTCTTCGATGGAGACCTGAACGTCGAATTCGGCGAAGGCTTCGACAAAAATCTGCGTGGGTGCGAATGAGCCGAAATCGACTACGGTGCCGGCCCAGTCGAGGATCGCGGCTTGCAGCTGGGTTGGGTTGCTGTAGTTCATGCTGATCAAATCCTGTGGTAAATGACTGAAAAAGCTGTGTGCCGGGAAATCAGATAGCGAGGACTTCCATCTCGCGCAGCGCCTCGCCAATCGCCGCCACGGCTTCGCGCATTTGCGCCGGGTTGACGTGGCCGATGCAGCCGACGCGGAAGGTTTCGAGCTGGGTCAGTTTGCCGGGGTAGAGGATGTAACCCTTGGCCTTGACCCGTTCGTAGAAGTCCTTGAACTGGTAGCGCGGATCGTTGGGCGCATGGAAAGTGGCAATGATCGGCGCCTGAATTTCTGCCGGCAGAAAACTGCGCAGCCCAAGCGTGGCCATTTCTTCCATCAGCGCCTGACAGTTGGCCGCATAACGCGCATGCCGCGCCGGCAGGCCGCCTTCTTCGTGGTATTGCAGCAGCGCTTCGTGCAGCGCGGCGACTACGTGGGTCGGCGGGGTGAAGCGCCACTGCCCGGTTTTTTGCATATAGCTGTGCTGATCGAACAGATCCATCGCCAGCGAATGCGAATTGCCGGCGGAGGCGGCCAGTGATTCCTTGCGGGCGAATACGAAACCCATGCCCGGCACGCCTTCCAGGCATTTGCCCGAAGCGGCGATCAGCGCATCGAACGGCACTTGTTGCGCATCCACCGGCAAGGCGCCGAAAGAACTCATGGCATCGATGATCAGGCGTTTGCCGTGCTGCGCAATAACTTGGGCAATTTCTGCCAGTGGATTGAGGATGCCGGTGCTGGTTTCACAATGAATCAGTGCGACGTGGGTGATATCACCGTCGGCGCGCAACAGGCGGTCTACGTCGGCCGCGGTGGTCGGCTCATCTTCGGCGGTTTCGAAGGTGCTGAACGAGCGGCCGAGCACTTCGCAGATCTTCGCCAGACGCTTGCCGTACGCGCCGTTGATCAATACCAGAATCTTGCCGTCACGCGGCACGAGGGTGCCGATCGCGGCTTCGACGGCGAAGGTGCCGCTGCCTTGCAATGGCACGCAGTGGTGCGTCGCCGCGCCGTTGAGGATCGCCACTAATTGTTCGCAGAGGCTGGCGGTCAGTTGATTGAAGCGGTCATCCCATGAACCCCAGTCGACCATCATCGCCTGGCGGGTTCGCGCCGAAGTGGTCAACGGGCCGGGAGTGAGCAGGATGGGGGCGGCAATACTCATTCGTGTGTCCTCGCGAAAGCGCTGGGGGATGAAGCTACGGGGCCTAAGTTGCAATTCGGCGAACCATCAATCAAATTGTTTGTTGTTATGCCAGCCATCAGTGAGAGTTATTCATGAATCTGTTTCAGCTGCGCGCCTTCGATGCTGTCGCCCGAGAAGGCAGTTTCACCCGCGCTGCTGCGCGGCTGTTCATCAGTCAGCCGGCGGTCACTGGGCACATCAAGGCGCTGGAGGAGCACTACCAGATCACCCTGCTAAGGCGCACCGCGCGGCGGGTCGAGCTGACCGAGGAGGGCAGCAAACTCGCGGCCATCACCCGGGCGATGTTCGGCATGGCCGAAGAGGCGCAGGCGTTGCTCGAAGCCAATCGACAGTTGCTCAGCGGCCGGCTGGAAGTGGCGGCTGACGGCCCGCACATGGTCATGCCGATGCTCGCCAGCCTGCGCGCGCGGTATCCGGGGATTACGGTGAACCTGCGGTTGGGCAACGCGCAGGAAACCCTCGCCGCGCTGATGTCCGAGCATGCCGACGTGGCGGTGTTGACCGAAGTCGAGCCGCGCAAGGGCCTGCATCTGCAAGCGCTGAGCGAATCGCGGATTTGCGCATTGGTGCCGGCCGGGCATCCTTGGGCGGCGCGTACGTCTGAAGTGCAGCTCAAGGAACTCGATCAAGTGATCATGGTGCTGCGCGAGCCCAGTTCGATCACCCGGCGCACCTTCGATCAGGCCTGTGCGCAGGCGTCGGTCAATCCACGGGTGCTGCTGGAGCTGGACAGTCGCGAGGCAGTGACCGAAGCCGTGGCGGCCGAGCTCGGCGTCGGCGTGGTGTCTTCGGTGGAGGTCAGCCATGACCCGCGCGTGGTGGCGATTGCGCTTGCCGGCGACGGATTGGTCAACCGGCACATGCTCGGATGCATCGAGCGGCGCCGGGAGTTGCGCCTGATTCAAGCGTTTTTCGATTTGGCGCCCGCCTGAAGCACCGCGGCGCCTTCAATCGCTAGCAGGCTAGCTCCCACAATTGAAATGCGTTCACCCTGTGGGAGCTAATGCCATCAGCTTCCACAGGGGATTTGTATACGCCGCAAGACCACTGTAAAGCTCAAGGCGCGGCACGGTTGAGCAGCCAGTTGAGCAACGGGTCGTCAGTGTCGGACTCAGGCATGGTTTGCCGGAGTGGTCGGGAACCACAGGCGTCGAGGCACAGGATCGGTCGATCCGGATCGCTGTCGAGAAAACTCACCCAGACCTCACTGCCGGCACGAGGCAATGCGTCTGCTGCGAGTCGGCCGCTGGTGGCAATCGGTAGCCACAAATTTTCAGTCTCGCCGAGCGCGGGCCATAGCTGCACGGCGATGCGGCCCTGGTCATCCGGTTGCGGCGGCTGGCCGGGTGTACCGCGCACTCGTGCCAGTTGATACCCGGGAATGCTCGGGCGCGCGTGGCGCAGTGGCGGACGGAAGTCGGTCGACCATGGTTGCGCGGTAAATTCATTGTGATATCCGCGGGTTGCGGGCATCGGCTCAAGGATCGACGGCTGTTGCCCCTGATGGCGCAACTCGGTGATCAGCCATTGCTCGTTGAAGCCGCTGAGCGGGTGATCGGCCACTTGGAGCAGTTGGCCACTTCGCAGACGCGGGCAATCGCTGCGGCCGTGAATCGAGCGATACTCACAACGCTGGCGCTCCAGTTGCCGACGACTGCGCTGCTCGGCATGGCGCTGTTCGCTCGGCACTAATCCCGGTTCGTTGGCGGGCACTGAATGGTTGGCCGCTTCCTCCTGACTTTGCACTTGCCCACGCTCGCGAAAGCTTTGCGCAAGCATCGGGATCACTGCTTTATGCCGCTGGAACAGTGCACTGACGGTGGGCGACGGCGCGTCATTCTCGTTGCTGAATCCGATCGATGTCGGTTGTTGCGGCAAACTCAGGCTGTCATCGGCGAACACCACCACATGCCCGTCGGGCTGGTGCTCAAAGTGATAGTGGATGCCTTCTTCTTCGCACAGGCGCTGCAACAACGCCAGATCACTCTCGTCGTACTGGATGCAGAACGGTCGGGGCGGATAGTGGCCGACGTTCATCTCGATTCGGTAACTGTGCGGTGCCAGGCAGTGTTCGGTCAGCAGTTGCTGAATAATTGCCGGCACGTCCGAGCGCGTGAACACTCGGCGTCGCGGCTGCAGGTCGAGCGCGCTTAAATGCGGCATCAGCACCAGTTGATAACCGATCCGATGCGTTCCGCGATGTTCGCAACTGACACTTTGAATGATGCCGTGAATCCCCTGATCGTTATCCAGCTGCAGGAACGCTGCCTGGTGCAGCAGACTACCCGGCGGTTGCGCCGGGGCCAGGCCGATGACTTCAATCTCGAAACGATACAACTGATTCAGCGCTTCATGACCGCTGAAACGCAGCACCGGCAGGCAGAGGCCGCCATCGAGCAGGGTCAGGGTGAAGGGGCTTTCCTTGTCATTGAGCATTCGCGCGGCTCTGTCAGGCAATACGGACGGCAGAGGGTACGAAACCGCAGCGCGAAATAGGCATGGCATAGGGGGTTTTCAGAATTGCCCTACAAGCTGCGTAGAAGATGTCGATTCGGCAACCGAATTTTTGGTCGATTGCCGACTTTAGGCCGTATAAACTTGGCGCCACCGCGTCGGCCAATAAATGTCTCGGCGCCACAGATCAAGAGAGTGAGTAATGGGCGCACAGTGGAAGGTTAAACACAAAGAAGCGGCATCCAACGCCAAGGGCAAGATCTTCGGCAAACTGGTCAAGGAAATCACCATTGCTGCGCGCAACGGTGCGGATACCGCGACCAACGCACATTTGCGTCTGGTGGTCGAACAAGCCAAAAAAGCTTCGATGCCGAAAGAAACCCTGGACCGCGCGATCAAGAAAGGCGCGGGCCTGCTTGGCGAAACCGTGCAATACCATCGCGTGACCTACGAAGGTTTTGCTCCGCATCAGGTGCCGTTGATCGTCGAATGCGTCACCGACAACATCAACCGCACCGTGGCGGAAATCCGCGTGGCGTTCCGCAAGGGACAATTGGGTGCGTCCGGTTCGGTGGCCTGGGACTTCAACCATGTCGGCATGATCGAAGCTTCGGCGGACAGCGCGGATTCCGATCCGGAAATGGCTGCGATTGAAGCCGGTGCGCAGGATTTCGAGGCGGGTGAAGACGGCGCGACGTTGTTCCTGACCGATCCGACTGACCTCGATGCCGTGCAGAAAGCACTGCCGGAGCAGGGCTTCACCGTGTTGTCGGCCAAGCTTGGCTACCAGCCGAAGAACCCGGTCAGCGGTTTGAGCGATGAGCAGATGGCTGAAGTCGAAGCCTTTCTTGAAGGCCTCGATAACCATGACGACGTGCAGGACATGTTTGTCGGATTGGCGGGCTAACCTGCGGCAGATGTGATCGACCTGTGGCGAGGGAGCTTGCTCCCGCTGGATGGCGAAGCCGTCCCAATCAGACGACTGCTACGCAGCCGAGCGGGAGCAAGCTCCCTCGCCACGGAATCCAGGCGATCACAGGTTATGCAGCAACTGCACAACCTCGCTGAACCCCGGCCGCCCCAGCACATCCGGCTGGCAGCAGCGCCGCTCCAGGCCTTCCAGCGCCACACGCTGCCCGTCGCTCAACCCCGATTCGATGCGCGCCAGCAATTCACCCAGCAGCACCCCGAACGCGCGTACTTCAATGCGTTGCAAGGCACGGGTTTCCAGACTGTCTTCGGTGGCATGGAACGACGCCGCACCAAAATCCCCCAACAGACAATCGCCCCGCTCATTCAACAGGATGTTGTGCCCGTACAGATCACCGTGGGTGATGCCTTGTCGATGTAGATGCTCAGCAACTGCGGCGATGCCCCGCGCAATGCGCAACGCGACCTCGGCCGTAAAACGGCAGTTCTCGGCATACACATCCCGCGAGCAAGACACCAGGCTCGGCAATCCGGCCAGATTGAGATAACTCGGGTCGATCAGCTGCATCACCAGCCCTTGCTGGCCATCCGGATGGTTGCCGATGCGTCCTTCGACGCGAATCAGGTTCGGGTGCAGTCCGGCGGTAATGCAGGCGTTCATTTCGTGCAGCGGCGAGCCGTCGCTGGTCATTTCGCCTTTGTAGAGTTTTACCGCCACTTGCGTGGTCGGCTGATCGGCAGGTTGCCAGATCGCTCGGGAAATCACCCCGGAAGCGCCTTCACCGAGTTGCTGTTGCAGACGCAAGGTCGACCAGTCAATGATCGGCGTCGCTTCAAGTGCCGCCGCGTCTGCTTCGGTCTCCAGCGGATTGCCGGCATAGGCCAGCCAGGTCAGGCTCGGCAGAGTCAGCAACCATTGCGGCAGATCGGTCATCCGATTGGCGGCGATCCTGAGCAACTCCAGCCTGTGACATTGGCTCAACGATGGCGGTAACGTTTGCAGACGATTGCCCGCCAGCATGAGCTTCTGCAACTGCGGGCGTTCGCCGAGTTCGACGGGCAGGGTTTCAATGCAGTTGTCAGTCAGGATCAACCAGCGCAACAGCGGCGGCAGCGCCGCGCCGGGCACATGAGCGATGCGGTTGGACTTGAAGCCGATCATCGTCAATGCCGGGCACTGACCCAGGCACGCCGGCAACTCGGTAAACAGGTTATCCGAACAAAACAGCACTCGCAGGTGCGTCAGCCGACGCAGGTCATCCGGCAGACTGCTCAAGGCATTACCGCTGAGGTTGAGGACTTCCAGCGAATCGGCGAGGTCGAAAATTTCCCGCGGAAATTCGCTCAGGCCTTCCGCCAGATCCAGACGAGTGATGCCCGACAACTCGCCGGCGCGCAATTGAGCAAGGGTGTGCATGAAGGTGTTCGCTATAGACAGATAGGCGCGAGGCGCCGGAAGTTGCGCGACATGATAGCGCCAGACGGTTGGCTATTCGCGCACTTCTGACAGTTGCCCCAAGCGACTGCGGGTGCGGGCGAGGTCGATGGCGTCACCGGCAAGGCTTTCGCCCAAGGGTAGCTGGCCGAGCAGGGTCAGGTGTTTGTCCTGATCGTAAAGCACGTCGATCAGGTTGATGAAGCGCTGCTGAGCGGCGATCGAGCATGCACCGAGTTGCGGCAGGTCGTCGATGATCCAGCGGTCGAACTGCCGGCACAATTCCAGATAGTCCATCACCGCTGTCGGTTGTTCGCACAGATCGGCGAAGGTAAAACCGACGCGGCGCTCTTCGCACAGTCGCGCTTGCAGTTCTCGTGCACCGACCTTGAGCTGCTGCGCCGGGGCATTGCTTTGCGGCAGCTTCAAAGCCCGGCGTTGCTCGGCGCTGGCTGGCCACACGTAATGCCCGTGGGTAAATACCTGATGCGCGTGGTGGCGCACCTGGCTGCGGTAATCGTGCGGGCCGCCGACTTCCATGACCTGCATGCGCGCGTTGATCAGATCGATCACCGGTTTGAACCGTGCGTGATACAGCGGATTGGGCAGCAAACCCTCCGGCGGATAATTGGAAGTGACCAGTAGCAAAATCCCACGCTTGAACAGCGCCTTGAACAGCCGGTTGATGAGCATCGCATCGCCGATGTCATGCACATGAAACTCGTCGAAACACAGCACCCGGCAGTCCTCGAGCAATGCGTCGAGGGTAACGGCGAGGGCATCGTCCTGGTCGCGATGGCGAAACATGCCTTGATGCAATTGGGCGAAAAACTCATGGAAGTGCAGGCGGCGTTTCTGCTCGATGGGCAGGGCTTGAAAAAAACCGTCCAGCAGCCAGCTCTTGCCCCGCCCGACGGCGCCGTGCAGGTACAGGCTTGGTGGTATCTGCGGCTTGTTGCCAAGCAAAAGTCCGGCCTGTTGTGCGAGGCAATCGATCACGCGTTGCTGGCTATGGCTGAGGGTGTAGCCCTGCGCGTGGGCCTGGTTGCGAAAGTAATCACGGATCGCTTGTGCACTGACGCAATGCCCCGCACTGGACGGGCGACTTTTGCCGAGCAGTCGGCCCAACACCGAAAAGCGCTGGGTCAGGGGCGGGCGTTTGGGTGGTCGAGCGGGCACTGTAAGGTCACTCCGATGGCGGCAGACCGGCTCCCCCGAGCGCGGCGGGGTAGTGTAACCAGATGGGTAGTTTGCCTTCCACTGCGGTTGCTCACCCGGGCTGTGGCTGGACAACAATCTGCGGCGCGTACAGCTTTTCTCAGCGGCATAAGCGGCAGTCTCGTCAACCTTTCGAAACATATCCCGGCAGAACACTGGATCCAATCGACTGGCGCAATCGCCGTCCGTTGCTAATCTGGAACCCAGTAACCACCGCACACAAGGAACGCGCAGTGAACACAAGGGTGGTCTGGGCATTGCTCGGCGGGCTCGCAGCGCCAGTCTTCGCCGCCGACTTGCAGGTCGAGGTGCGAGTCGATGTGCAGCGCGGCTGCCAGTTGGTCGGCCAGCAGCGCGAGGCCGGAATCGAGCAGTTGGGCGTGCTCGACTTTGGCAGCACCGCGCGGCTTGATGACCCGGCCGGGCCGCTCGGTGCGGCACTCACCAATCAGCGCCTGCCACGGCTGGAATGCAACCCGGACACGCCGTATCAGATGCGTGTCGATGGTGGCTTGCACGGCGGTGTCGGTGAGGTGCGCTACATGGCGGGCGAGGCGGGCAGCAAACCGATTCCGTATCGCTTGTATCAAGATGCTGCGCGGCGGATGCCGCTGGTGGTGGATGTGCCAGTGAGTGGCCGAGTGCCGGACACCGGCACAGTGGAATTGCCGTTATACGCGCGGATTGAGCGCATGGCCGAAGTGCCGCGCGTCAGCCGTTATTCGGATCTGGTCAAAGTGACGGTGACCTGGTGATTGCATCGGGTCAGTCGGCAACCCGCTGGATTCGGGTTGCGCAAGGAAGGGGCGCTCAATGACGAGCGCGATGGTCGAGTGATCCTGAAGGAGTAGGGCAAGCGCAATGACAAGCAAGCACTGGCTGGTAATCGCCACGAGCGCGCTGCTGTTGCTCACCGAACACGCACGAGCGGCGGTCAGTGGGCAAATCCACGCGCGGCTGGTGCTGATCGCAGGCTGCGAAGTGACCAACGGCGCCAGCCCGGGCCCGGTCGGCGATCTGGGCAAACTCGATTTCGGTCAGCAAGGCCCGACCTGGAACGCGCCGATCAAGGCCAGCCTCAGCACTGACAGCAGCGGCAAGCTGAATGTCGCGTGCAATCCTTCAGTCACCGGTTTCATTGTGACCATCGACGGCGGCGCGCATGGCGACGGCACCACCCGACGCCTGAGCAACGGGCGCCAGACCATCCCCTATCAGCTCTCCCTCGATCCTTCGGGCATGCAGAGCTACAGCATCGGTCAACAACACAACTTCGCTGTCACCAACGGCGCGCAAATACCGATCCCGGTGTTTGGCTCGGTGGTGGCGAACACCCGCGCGGTACCAGCCGGGGTCTATACCGACACCCTGACGGTAACGCTCGACTGGTAACCCCGTAGAGGACGGACACCATGCGTACGATTGCATCAAAGATTGGTTTGTCGTTGCTCGGCCTGACGCTGGCCTCCAGCGTCAATGCCGCCACCACGGTCACCGGGCAGATCACTTCCAGCCTGATTCTGACCAGCAGTTGCCAGGTCAACGGATCCGGCGGTTCCACCGGGCTGAACTTTGGTGCCTTGAACTTCGGCACCGCCAACAGTCTGTTCACCACTGCCACCGGGCAAGTGCTTGGCGGTGGCGGCGGGGCGTTGTCGATTCTGTGCTCGGCCGGCACCACGCCGACGGTCAAGGTACGCGCCGGTGCGCATGACGGGCTGTCGCCGGGCGGCACGCGCGCGCTTTACGACGGCGTCGCCAACTACGTGCCGTATGACTTGTACACCGACGCCGGGCATTCGCAGTTGTTGGCCATCGACGGGGTGGTCAACCTCTCGGCGAGTACCGGCGTGGCGCAAACGGTGAATCTCTACGGTCAGGCCGTCGGCAAGGCCGGGCTGCCAGCCGGGACTTACACCGACACCATTGCTGTTGAACTGACGTTCTAGTGCCATGCGCCGACCAGGTTGCGCGGCGTTGTTTTCGCTGTGCGCGTGCAGCGTGCCATTGCCGCTGGCGGCGGTGACCAGCCAGAGTTTTCAGGTCAGCGCCACGGTGACGCCGGGTTGCCTGGTGGTGGGCGGGGTGTCGAATTACGGCGGCTTGAATTTCGGCACACGCTCGGCCCTGGCCACCGACACCGTGCAGGTCGCGCTGACCGGCGGCGTGCAATTGCAATGCACGCCGGGCGTCACGTTGAACATGACCGTCGATGGCGGCCAGTACAACAGCAGTGGCCGGCACATGCAGCTCAACAGCGGCAGCGCGCGGGTGGCGTATGCGCTGTTTCGCGACGCGGCTTACAGCCAGAGCCTGGGCATCGGCCAGAGCGTGGCGGTGGCCTACGGCGATGCGAACAACATCAGCCTGCCGATTTACGGTCAGGTGCAATTACCGGGCAATCAGCCTGGGGGGACTTACAGCGACGTGCTGCAGGTGCAGCTGTCGTGGTGATGTGAATGACAAGGAGTGGTTTTATGGGGTTTTCCACGTCACGGCATATGTTCGTGCGTTGCGCGATGCTGGCGCTGGTCATGTTTACGGGAGGGAATGCGCAGGCGGCGAGTTCGGTGCTGATCTGGCCGATCGATCCGGTGCTTGAGGCCGATCAACAGGCCAGTGCGCTGTGGCTGGAAAATCGCGGCACTGAAACGGCCAACCTGCAGATCCGCGTGTTCGCCTGGAATCAAAGCGGCTTCGCCGAGCAGTACCAGAATCAGCGCGACGTGATCGGCAGCCCGCCGGTGGCGAAGATCGAGCCGGGGCAAAAGCAACTGGTGCGCCTGACCCGAACCCGGGACGTGCCGCCGGGGCAGGAACTCGCCTACCGAATCATCATCGATGAAATCCCTTCCGCCCAACCGCCCGCCGCCGAGGGCGGCAAGACCGCCGCAGCGATCCGTTTTCAGATGCGCTATTCAGTGCCGCTGTTCGCCTACGGTGCCGGGTTGTGGAGCAAGGAAGACACCACCCGCCAGCGCGATCCCAAGAGCATCGGCCTGCCGCAATTGAGCTGGCGCACCGTTGCAGTGGATGGCCGTCCGTACGTGGAAGTGCGCAATCAGGGCGCGGTGCATGCACGGTTGACCGATGTGGCATTCAAGCAGGGTGGACAGAGCAAACCGCTGGCCGAAGGGTTGCTGGGTTACGTGCTGCCGGGCGCGGTGATGCGTTGGCCGGCGCCGGGTCCGGTGGCAGGCGAACTGGCGGGGCGGGTCAATGGCGCGCCGCAGGTACAGAGCATCGCTCCTGCACGCTAGCCAGCTAAACAAGCAATACGGGACCGCCAGGGCAGGCAGTTGACCGGGCGGCTGCGAGCGGGATCAGGAGGATTCTGTCCATTGATGGACGTACAGCGCTAATGAGTTCGGGATGGGCTCGTCGTATTCAGCGTCCGTTGTGGCTCATGACCGGCGCGTGTTGCCTGGTGTTTGTTCATCCATCGGGGGCTGGCGATCTGCCGCCGCCGCCCAGCGGCATGGAGGCCGTGAGCGATGCACAGTTGTTTCTGGAGCTGGTGGTCAATCAGATGAATACCGGGCGCGTGGTGGCGGTGGCGCAGCGCGGCGGGCGGCTGTTTCTGCCGGCCAGTGTGTTGCGCGATACCGGCATGCAACTGCCCGACACGCTCGGCGCCGAAGTCGATCTCGACGGCTTGCCGGGCCTGCACAGCGATTACGACAGCGTCGGCCAACGCTTGCTGCTGGATGTGCCGCCGGACTGGCTGCCCGAGCAGTTCATCGGCAACCGCGAGGTCTACCCGCGCACCCCGGCGCTGAGCAGTTTCGGCGCGCTGTTCAACTACGATCTGTATCTCAATGACACGGATGACGCCGGCACTTATCTAGCCGCGTGGAACGAAGTGCGGCTGTTCGACAGTTGGGGCACGCTGTCCAACACCGGGCAGTACCGCCGCACGTTATCCGGCGATGCCGTCAGTACGCTGAGCAACGGTTATCTGCGCTACGACACGACGTGGCGTTATTCCGATGACGAACAGATGCTCACCTACGAGGCGGGCGACGTGATCAGTAGCGCCTTGCCCTGGAGCAGTTCGGTGCGACTCGGCGGCGTGCAGTTTTCCCGAGATTTTGCGGTGCGTCCGGATCTGGTGACCTATCCGCTGCCGCAATTCGCCGGGGAAGCGGCGGTGCCGTCCTCGGTGGATCTGTTCATCAACGGCTACAAATCCAGCAGCGCCGATCTGCAACCGGGACCGTACACCCTGACCAATATTCCGTTCATCAACGGCGCGGGCGAAGCGGTCGTCGTCACCACTGACGCACTCGGTCGGCAGGTGTCGACCACTGTGCCGTTCTACGTCACCAGCAACCTGTTGCAAAAAGGCCTGAGCGATTTTTCGGTGGCGGCCGGTACCTTGCGCCGGGATTACGGTTTGAAGGATTTCAGTTACGGGCCGGGCGTGTCCTCGGCCAGTCTGCGCTACGGCATCAGCGACAGCTTCACCCTCGAGAGCCACGCCGAAGCGGCCGATACCCTGACCCTTGGCGGGCTCGGCGGCAATCTGCGGCTGGGCAATTTCGGCGTGCTCAACAGTGCGCTCAGCCAGAGCCGTTTCGATGGCGACAGCGGCCAGCAACTGAGCCTCGGCTATCAGTACAGCAACCAGCGTTTCAGCTTCTCGTATCAACGCTTGCAACGCCGCGATCAGTACGCCGATCTGACCGTAGTCGACAGCGATTACATCAGCCTCAGTCGGCGCAGCGAACAGGCGACCCTGAGCGTCAACCTCGAGCGCTGGGGCAGCCTCGGCGCAGGTTATTTCGACATTCGCGCGGCGGATGATTCACGCACCCGCTTGCTCAACCTGAGCTGGAGCAAACCGCTGTGGCGCAACAGCAGTTTCTACCTGTCGGCCAACCGCGAGATCGGCGACAGCAACTGGGCGGTGCAGGCGCAACTGGTGGTCCCGTTCGACCTGCGTGGGAGTCTGGCGATCAGCAGCGAGCGCAGCAAAACCGGGCAATCGCAGCAACGAGTCAACTACAGCCGCGCCGTGCCTTCCGAAGGCGGGGTGGGTTTCAATCTGGGTTACGCCAAGGGTGACGGCGCCGATTACCGTCAGGCTGATGTGACCTGGCGTCTGCAATCGGTGCAGTTGCAAGCCGGGGTCTATGGCTCAGCGGATGCCGAGACCCGTTGGGCCGACGCCAGCGGTTCGCTGGTGTGGATGGATCGGCAGATGTTCGCTGCCAACCGCATCGACGACGCGTTTGTGGTGGTCAGCACCGATGGCTATGCGGACATTCCGGTGCGCTACGAGAACCAGCAAGTCGGCCAGACCGATCGCAACGGTCACTTGCTGGTGCCGTGGAGCAGCGCTTACTACCGCGGCAAATACGAAATCGATCCGCTGAACCTGCCGGCCAACGTGCGCACCCCGAATGTCGAACAACGTATCGCGGTGCGGCGTGGCAGCGGGTATTTGCTGGAGTTTCCATTGAGTCGGGTGATCGCCGCGAGCATCGTGCTGGTGGATGCGCAACAGCGCGAATTGCCCCTCGGCAGTGGCGTGCTGCATGAGCAGAGCGGCGCACGCACGGTGGTGGGCTGGGACGGCCTGGTCTATCTGGAAAACCTGCAGCCGCAGAACTCGCTGCAGGTGAGTCTGGCGGACGGCAAGTCCTGTCAGGTGCAATTCGACGTCGATATGAATCAGGATCAAGTGCCGCTGATTGGCCCGTTGGTGTGCCGATGAGCAGGTTTTATTTGTGGCTGCTGCTGATGTTACCGGGGGCGGCGCAGGCTGCATGTGCAGTGGTCAGCACCACGCCAGCGGCGTTCGGTTCGATCAGTTCGATCGCGCTGCGCACCACGGCGCAAAACAGCTCCACCTTGAACGGCGGTTTGAGTTGTACCGGATCATTGCTGTCGTTGTTGACCAGCAATGACCGCTTCTGGGCCACTGTCACTTCCAGTCAAAGCGGCTTGCTCGGGCCGACCGGTGATGTGATCGGCTACACGATCTACGCCAACAACAGCACCAGCTACCCGCTGACACGCGGCACCGCTTACGACTTCGCCCGCAACGGCATCATCGATGCTCTTGGCCTGCTCGCCGGGCCGGTGCCGAAAACCGTGCCGCTGTACCTCGGCACGACCATCGGCAGCAACGTCGCGGCGGGGGTGTATACCGAAACTCTGAGCATCTTCTGGAACTGGAATTACTGCTCCGGAGTCGGCATCGGCGCGATTTGTCTGGGCCGCGATATCGGCAGCGGCACCACCACGCTGACGGTCAACCTGACGGTGTCCAACGATTGCACGATTACCGCGCCGAACATCGCGTTCGGCAGCGCCCCGGTGGTCAGCGCGTTTACCCCGGTGACCGGGCAGACGATCAATCTGGCGTGCACCAAGGGCAGCGCCTACACCGTGGGTTTGAGCGACGGACAAAATCCACTGAGTGTTGGCGGGCGGCGGCGCATGGTGTCGTCCGGCAATTATCTGGCCTACGACATCTTCAAAAGCGCTGGCACCACGCGTTGGGGCAGCGTTGGTGCCGCCCGCCGCGCCAGCACGGATGCCGAGGTCAATCCCGGCAACGGACTGGGCACCGGCAGTCAGATCTTCAACTACAACGCGAAGATTTATACCGATCAGGCCACGCCGCCGGGCGGGACCTATGTGGACAATGTGGTGCTGGATGTCGGGTTCTGATTTCTCAGAATTGCAGCGATTGCTTGAGCACCTGCGCCGCCGGTGTATCGGTCGGGCTGACCATCGCATAGTTGTAACCGCTACCCGACCAATAGTCCGCGCGCAATTCGCCGTCACTGCGACTGCCGCGCGGTAGAAAAGTATTCTTCGGACCCGGTGGGCGCACGTAAAAGCTGATTTTGTGTCCGCCGTGATCCTCATACATGACCATCGCCGCCGGGCCTTCATCGGTACTCAGCAAGCGTCCGCTGACCGGAGTAAACCCGGCCGCCGTCAGATCCGGCAGGCGATTGGCCTGCGTGAAATAACGGTCGAGCCAACGCTGCATGTCGCCGTCGCCATCGACCTTATAGTCGGCCGGCAGAATGCCCTGCTGAGCGATCAGGCGATAAGCCTGCAACGCATCGGTCATCGGCGCCGGGGAATGCACCACGGTCATGTCCCGCGCCTGCCAGCCACCGAATCCACCGACGCTGACCGCAATCAGCAACACAGCGGCGCTGGCCCAGGCCTCGCGCGACTGCCGTTGGAGGCGCTGGCGGATCAGCGCCGGATCGAGTTCCGGATTGGCCGGCTGCTGCAATGCACCGCCGAGTGCGGCACGCAGGTGCTGGGCATCCAGTTGCCAGGCACGCACTTGCGCGGCTTGCTCAGGGTGGCTGGCCAGCCAGGTTTCCAGCACAAGCCGGTCGGCAGTGCTGAGTTGGTGGTCGACGTAGGCGTGCAGATCACGTTCGTTGGGCGGCAGGCTGATCATTTGAGTATCCGCAAGGAAGGGCTGCTGATTTCGCCGTCGCTGAGCTGACGCAAAGCCTGGCGCGCGCGGGACAGACGCGACATCACGGTGCCGGTGGGGACGTCGAGAATCTCGGCAACCTCTTTATAGGTCAAACCTTCGACTGAAACCATCAGCAGCAGGGCGCGCTGCTCGGTGGGTAAACGATCGAAAGCTTGCAGAGTCGATTGGGCGATCACCGTGCGTTCCGCCGAGGGCTCGGCGTCGTCGCGACCGGTGAAAAATTCGAGCATCCGCGCATAACGCCGGGAACGTCGATGGGCATCGAGGAACTGCCGATAGAGGATCGAAAACAGCCACGCGCGCAAATCGCCCTCGGCGCGTTTGCCGGCCCAGCTCGACAGGGCACGTTCCAGGCTGGCCTGTACCAGATCGTCGGCGCTGCTGCTGTTGCGCGTCAACGACAGAGCAAAACGGCGCATGCCGGGAATGATTTCTCGCAGTTGTTCGTCGATTTCGCTCATGAAGTTCTACTAGTCACTACGCTGTGGACTAGGAAGACGCCCGGCGTTCGAGGTTATTCCACGTTCGGAAAAATAAAAACCGGGCCGTGGAATAAATCCGCATGGCGTGCGTCTTGTTGATTCTTCCTACTTGAGGCCGCTGGCCCTGGAGTCGTTCATGGTTGATCGCAACTCACCTTCTGGCGGGCCGCAACGCCCGCCACGGAGTGCCGCGAGCCTGGTGCTGCGCCTTGGCGGCATTGCCGTGGTTGTCGCGGCGGTGGCCGGGGCGTTTGCCTACGTGCATGGCACCTTTGACCCACAACGTCTGACGCCCAAGGCGTTGGTCGATGTGCTGGAAAAGAACAGCGGCGTGCACGCGGGATTTCGCCGCAATCACGCCAAAGGTGTGTGCGTGATCGGGCATTTCGAGAACAGCGGCGAGGCGCGTTCGTTTTCCGCAGCGCAGGTATTCAGTGAGTCGCGCACGCCAGTGGTTGGGCGTTTCGCACTGCCGGCCGGTAGTCCCTACGCGCCGGACAGCAGCGTGCCGATCCGCAGTCTCGCGTTGCGCTTCACTCAAGCCAACGGCCAGCAGTGGCGCACAGGGATGAACAGCATGCCGGTGTTCCCGGTGGGTACGCCTGAGGCGTTCTATCAATTGCAGCAGGCGCAGTCACCGGATCCGGCCACGGGTAAACCCGATCCGGCCAAGGTGCCGGCGTTTTTCGGCAGTCATCCGGAAGCTGTGCCGTTCCTGACCTGGATAAAGACTGCCAAGCCATCGGCCAGCTATGCCACGGAAACCTACAACAGCGTCAACGCGTTCTATCTGGTCGATGCCAGCGGCAAGAAACAAGCGGTGCGCTGGAGCATGACGCCACTGGCGCAGGACGTGGCGGGCGCGACAGCCCCGGAAGGCGCGGACTTCCTCGAAAAAGATCTGGTGAAACGCCTGGCTTCCGGGCCGTTGCGCTTTCAGTTGAACATCACCTTGGCCAACGCCGACGATCCGGTGAATGACGCGAGCAAGGCCTGGCCGCAAGGTCGCAAAGTGCTCAATGCTGGCACGCTGGTACTGGAGAAGACTCAGCCGCAACTCAGTGGTGAGTGCCGCGACATCAACTACGATCCGCTGGTTTTGCCGGCCGGTATCGAAGGTTCCGACGACCCGTTGCTCGCCGCGCGTTCAGCCGGTTACGCCGATTCCTACCTGCGTCGCACCAGCGAAGTCAGCCAATTGCCCGCCGCCAAACAGGAGGCTCGCCCATGAGCCCGCGCCCAACTCATTTCGCTCTTTTCGCGCGGCTTCTGCACTGGCTGATGGCGCTGATGATCATCGCCATGCTGTTTATTGGCGCGGGCATGGTGGCCTCGGTGTCGGCGCGACATGAATGGCTGATCAACCTGCACAAGCCGCTGGGCATCGCGATACTCGCCTTGGTGATCGTGCGTTTGCTGGTGCGCTTCGCGACCCGTCAGCCGCCACTGCCTGATGATTTGCCGGGTTGGCAAGTGATGGCGGCCAAGGCTTCGCATGTTTTGCTGTACGCGATGATGCTGATCTTGCCGCTGCTGGGCTGGGCGATGATCAGTGCGGCGGGGGATCCGGTGATGCTCGGCAACTCGTTGCAATTGCCGGCGATTCTGCCGGCCGATGCGCAGGTGTTTGCGCTGTTGCGCAAGGCTCACGGGTATCTGGCGTATCTGCTGTTTCTGACGGTGTTGCTGCATTTGGCGGCGGCGCTGTTCCATGGCTGGGTGCGCCGCGATGAAGTGCTCGACAGCATGCTGCATGGCAAGCCGCGCGACTGATTACTGCGGAGCACGCACAAAAAATCGCAGACTGGCTGCGATTTTTTGTGCGGCGCGGGCAGGGTGTCAGCGCAGAGTGTCGACCATGTCGGCAACCGTGGTCAGCACGTCCTTGCCCAGTTGTTTCGAGCGTTTGCCCGACCAGCCGGTTTCTACATTCGGATGATCGTCGTGATCCTTGAACGGCATCTCCAACGTCAGTGCCAGGCAGTCGAACTTCTGGCCGACGCTGTTGCACGCCAGCGTCATGTTAGCTTGCCCCGGTTCGTCGCGGGTGTAGCCGTATTTGGTCTGGAAGTCTTTGGTGGTGCGCTTGAGGTGGCTGCGGAAGTGCTCTTCGAGCTTCTCGATCCGCGGCGTGAAACCGGGATTGCCTTCGCAACCGGCGGTGAACACGTGGGGGATTTCTTCGTCACCGTGTACGTCGATGAACATATCCACGCCGTACTTTTCCATCTGCTGCTGTACGAAAAGTACTTCCGGGCTGATTTCCTGCGAAGCGTTCTGCCATGCGCGGTTCAAATCCTGGCCCATGGCGTTGGTGCGCAGGTGACCGTGGAAGGCACCGTCCGGGTTCATGTTCGGCACCAGATACAGGTCGGCGGTGGCCAGCAGTTTGTTCAGCACTGGATCGTCGTGCCGTTCCAGACGCTCGATCACGCCTTCCATGAACCATTCGGCCATGTGCTCGCCAGGATGCTGTTGGGCGATGATCCAGATTTTGCGCTGGCCTTCGGCGCCAGTGCCTTTGCGCAGCAGCTGAATGTCGCGACCTTCGACGCTTTTGCCGGTCGCTAGCAGCTCGGTGCCGGCCTTGCTTACTGCTTGCTCGATCAACCAGTCATGGCGACCACGGCTGTAAGGTTCGAAATAGGCGAACCAGGCGTGAGTGGCCGTGGCTTCGAGGCTGAAGCGCAGGCAATCGCCTTCAAAAATAGTCGGGACGCGGAACCAGTTGACGTGATCGTAGGAAGCAACGGCCTGGTAACCATCCCACGCTTTGTTGTATGAGGACTGGCTGGCGTTGTTCAGGCGAAACCAATGTTCCTGGCCGACATGCAGACCACTGGCCTTGAAGTGAAACCACTGGAAATGCTGACTGCGGGTGTCTGGCTTGATCGCCAGCAGGGCTTGCAGCGGATTGCTGATATCCAGCACTTGAATGTTGCCGCTGTCGAAGTTGGCGCTGATGTCGAACGAAGATTTGGCCACGGTCATAGTCGCTTCCTGAATATGATTTTTATCGCGGCTACTTTACACGCAAGGCAGGGGTTAAACCGAGGGAAATTGCGGGGTGTGGCGGGGGGCGTCTTCCGTGACGCGGAGGCAGCTTAGTGTCTATGTGATTGATTCTCAAGTGCTATTTGGCATTACTTTGGTCCAATGCAGCCGGGTGTCCATTGCCAAGCGATATTCTTTTGCTATTATCCGCGCCATCGAATTTGCAGCACCCAAAGACTTCATTAGCCTGAAGACATAAGCCGGAAAACCGGCAAAAAAAGACCCGGCAAAAAGCCGGGTCAAAAACCGTGATTAGCCTGATGAGGAGATAGTCCAGAAGACCGACCTAAGGTCTCTGGTCCATCGACTGATCTCGCGACCAGCTGCTTGCAATAATAATCATTATCATTTGCAAGTCAAACATTTTTATCTGCGCGATTGGAAAACTCTTTCCTGCACGTCCGCAGCTTTCCCCTCAGCGACCAGCGCCATCAATCGAGTGGTCGACCATCGCCCGTGCCATGTCCACCATGTGCACCACCGAAAAAGCCAGGTCTCGACTCACGCCCTGCAGGCCATCAGCCGCCTTGAACGCGGTTGCCGCTGCGCAGCGCAACAGATCCGATGCGTGCACCAGGGATTCTTCGCCGCTCAGGTTGCGATTCACGCCAAAGAAGCGCTCGTCAACGTCCGGTTCTGACACAGCTGGTTTCAAGTAATAGTCCATCGCTCGCTGCGCGGCGGCGTTGCCTTGTGGCGAGGTGAACGTGGTGTCCATTTGCAGATCGGGCAAGTCTTTGCTGGTGATATTCATGGTGAAAGGTCACTCCTTGGTCGATTCAAATCCGTGGCCCAAGCATAATACCTATCGTAGTTGTGACCAGAATTTAAATACTACAGTATGTGTTTTGTTGGCCGAAGGCAGCGCAGTAAGGTGCGGCACATGGATAAATGGATTGAGTTGGTCAAAGCCAAAATGAGTGAACTCAAAGTCACTCAAGTCGTGCTCGGCGAGCGCGTCGGCATGTCTCAGGGTGGCATTGGCCACTGGCTGAACAAGCGTCGCGAACCGGGCGTCACTGAAATGAATAAGGTGCTCAAAGCCTTGGGAATGGACTTTCTCGAAGTCGCGGTGGTGATCCGCGAGCCGCAGGTGGACGCGGAGGACGAAATGCCCCTCGCGCAAAAGTACAACCCGTTCTTTCGCTACCCGGTCAGCGACTGGAGCGTGCCGAGCGAGGTGCGTGAAAGCGAGCCGGCGTATTCAGGCGCGAAGGACAAGCGGCGTTTCGAGCTGACGGGTTATCACGCCCCCGGCGGCGCAGCGTTCTGGCTGATGGTGAGCGGAAATTCGATGACCGCGCCCAGCGGTCAGAGCATCGCTGAAGGGATGCTGATTCTGGTCGATCCTGCGGCTGAAGCCGTGCCCGGCAAACTGGTAATCGCCCAATGGCCGGACAGCGAGGAAGCGATCTTTCGCAAGCTGGTGGAAGAGGGCGGCCAGCGTTATCTGGTACCGCTCAATCCGACCTGGCCGAAGGCATTGTTCACCGACGAGTGTCGGATCATCGGTGTTGTGGTGGAGGCAACGGCCAGATTCTAGTCAGATCGATCCTCGCCAGGCGTAGGATCGATCTCCCTTTTACGCTTCTTCCAGTTCGACCAGCGCGCTGCCTTCGCTGACCATTTCGCCTTCCTGGCAATACAGCGCTTTGATCACTCCGGCATGCGGCGCGCGGATGCTGTGTTCCATCTTCATCGCTTCCAGCACCACCAGTTGTGCGCCAGCCTCGACCGCTTGGCCGGCCTCCACCAACACGCGCACGATGCTGCCGTTCATCGGCGCGGTCAGTCCGCCCTGATGGCTGTGGCTGGCTTCGACGGCGCTGATCGGATCGTAGCTTTCGATGCGCCGCAGTTCGCCGTCCCACTTCAGATACACCGCGTTGCCGTGACGGATCGCTCGCAGCTGACGACGCACACCAGCGTGCTCAATCAGCAAGTGCTCACCGAGCAGTTTTGCGTCGGTGCCAGCACCGAGCGTGAACGCCCGATCCTGACCTTCGCAACTCAGATGCAGTGCGATCTCCCGAGGCAGCCCAGTGCGTAAACCGCTATTGAACGCCCAAGGTGAAGCCGGATCATCTCCCCGACCTACATGCGGCAGACTTTGCATAAACGCCTGTCCTGCCACCTGCCAGAACTCATCACTCAGCGCACTTGGCGCCGGCAGTAATTGCTCCTGATAACGCGGAATAAACCCGGTATCCAGCTCCGCCGCCGCAAACGCCGGATGCGCAATGATCCGCCGCAGGAAGTTGATGTTGGTCTTCAACCCGCCAATCGCAAATTCATCGAGCATACTCAACAGCCGCAAACGCGCCTGCTCGCGATCCTCACCCCAGGCAATCAGCTTGCCGAGCATCGGGTCGTAGAACGGTGAAATCTCATCGCCTTCTTCAACCCCGCTATCTACGCGCCGCCCCGGGCCTTCAGACGACTCTCGATACAAATCCAGACGTCCGGTGGCCGGCAAAAAGTCATTCGCCGGATCTTCCGCATACAAGCGCACTTCAATCGCATGCCCGTTCAGCGGCACTTGCTCCTGGGTGATCGGCAACGCTTCGCCACGCGCGACGCGGATCTGCCAGGCCACCAGATCCAGCCCGGTAATCGCCTCGGTCACCGGATGCTCGACCTGCAGCCGGGTGTTCATTTCCATGAAGAAAAACTCGCCGCGCGCGTCGAGCAAAAACTCGACCGTGCCGGCGCCAACGTAACCAATCGCCTGCGCCGAACGCAACGCGGCTTCGCCCATCGCCCGGCGCAATTCTGGGCTGAGGCCCGGTGCCGGAGCTTCCTCGACGACTTTCTGATGGCGACGCTGAATTGAGCAATCACGTTCGTTGAGATACAGACAGTTGCCATGCTGATCGGCAAATACCTGGATTTCCACATGACGCGGCTTGAGCAGATATTTCTCCACCAGCATCCGCGAATCGCCGAACGATGACTGCGCTTCACGCTGGGCGGACGCCAGGGCTTCGGCCAGTTGGCTGACGTCCTCGACGACTTTCATGCCCTTGCCGCCGCCACCGGCCGTAGCCTTGAGCAGCACCGGATAACCGATGCGTTCGCAGGCAGCGCGGAAGGTTTCCACATCCTGCGCTTCGCCGTGATAACCCGGCACCAGCGGCACGCCGGCGGTTTCCATCAGCGCCTTGGCGGCGGATTTGCTGCCCATCGCGTCGATGGCCGAGGCCGGTGGGCCGAGGAAGATCAGGCCAGCCGCTTCAATCGCACGAGCGAACCCGGCGTTCTCCGACAAAAAACCGTAACCCGGATGAATCGCCTGCGCGCCGCTGGCCTTGGCCGCTGCGATCAACTTGTCGATTTGCAGATAACTGTCAGCCGCTTTGCTGCCGCCCAGATCGACGCGGATGTCCGCTTCACGGCTGTGTCGCGCGTTGCGGTCGGTAGCGCTGTGCACGGCAACGGTGGTCAGGCCCAGAGCCTTGGCGGTACGCATGACCCGGCAAGCGATTTCGCCACGGTTGGCCACCAGCAGGGTGGTGAGAACAGGTGCGCTCATCAACGCGGCTCCTTGGGGGTGGTTGCGGCTTGCCAGCTCGGCGGACGTTTTTGCAGAAAAGCGCGCAGGCCTTCCTGACCTTCCGGGCTGACGCGAATCCGGGCGATGGCGTTTTCGGTATAGCGGCGCAGGGCCGGGGTCAGTGCGCCGTTGCCGACTTCACGCAGCAAATCCTTGCTGACGCGCATCGCGGCGGGGCTGTTCAGCAGCAAGTTGTCGATCCACTGTTCGACTTTTTGCTCAAGCTCTGCGGCGGGAAAACTCTCGGACAACAAACCGATTTCTCGCGCCCGTTGCCCACCGAAGCGCTCGGCGGTCAGCGCGTAACGTCGGGCCGCGCGTTCGCCGATGGCTTGCACTACGAACGGACTGATCACCGCTGGCGCCAGACCGATGCGTACTTCCGACAGGCAGAACTGCGCGTCATCCGCGCCAATCGCCATGTCGCAGCAACTGATCAGACCTAGCGCGCCGCCGAATGCCGCGCCTTGCACCACCGCGACGGTGGGGATTTTCAGCTTGGCGAGGTTGTACATCAGCTCCGCCAGTTCGCGGGCGTCGTCGAGGTTGGTGTGGTAATCGAGTTCGGCCGATTGTTGCATCCACGCCAGATCGGCGCCGGCGCTGAAGTGCTTGCCACGTCCGCGCAGCAGCAGAAAGCGCAGACTGCTGTCGCCGGCTACTTTGTCGATGGCCAGAATCAATTCGCGGATCATTTCGGCATTGAACGCGTTGTTCTTTTCTGCGCGGTTGAGCCACAAGGTCGCGAAACCGCGTGGATCGGTTTGCAGTTCGAGGGTGTTGAAATCGCTCATAAGGTTCTCCCGATCACATCCGGAACACGCCGAAGCGGCTCGGTTCGATAGGCGCGTTCAACGACGCGGACAAGGCCAGGGCCAGTACATCACGGGTTTGCGCCGGGTCGATGACGCCGTCGTCCCACAACCGTGCGCTGGAATAGTAGGGGTGACCCTGTTCTTCGTACTGGTCGAGAATCGGTTGCTTGATCTCGGCTTCCTGCTCGGCGCTGAACGCCTGACCGCTGCGTTCGGCCTGTTCGCGCTTGACCTGCACCAGCACGCCAGCCGCCTGTTCGGCGCCCATCACGCCGATCCGTGCGTTCGGCCACATCCACAGGAAACGCGGATCGTAAGCGCGGCCGCACATGCCGTAATTACCCGCACCGAAGCTGCCGCCGATGATCACGGTGAACTTCGGTACTTTGGCGCAGGCCACAGCGGTGACCAGTTTTGCGCCGTGTTTGGCGATGCCGCCGGCCTCGTATTTCTGGCCGACCATGAACCCAGTGATATTTTGCAGGAACAGCAGCGGAATCCCGCGCTGGCAGGCCAGTTCGATGAAGTGCGCGCCTTTCTGCGCGGCCTCGGCGAAGAGGATGCCGTTGTTCGCGAGGATGGCGATCGGGTAGCCGTGCAGATGAGCGAAACCGCACACCAACGTGGTGCCGAACAGTGCTTTGAATTCATCGAACACCGAGCCGTCGACCAATCGCGCAATCACTTCGCGCACGTCAAACGGCTGCTTGGCGTCAGCGGAAACTACGCCATACAACTCGTCGCTGGCGTAGAGCGGGGCAATCGGCGCGCGTTGTTGCAGTTCGCCGAGCTTGCGCCAGTTCAAGTTGGCTACACTGCGTCGGGCGATGGCCAGCGCGTGTTCGTCGCTCTCGGCGTAATGGTCGGCGACCCCGGAAATCTTGCAGTGCACATCGGCACCGCCAAGGTCTTCGGCGCTGACCACTTCGCCGGTTGCGGCTTTCACCAGTGGCGGGCCGGCGAGGAAAATTGTCGCCTGATTGCGCACCATGATCGCTTCGTCAGCCATCGCCGGCACATAAGCGCCACCCGCGGTGCACGAGCCCATGACCACGGCGATCTGCGGAATTCCCATCGCGCTCATGTTGGCCTGGTTGAAGAAGATCCGCCCGAAGTGTTCGCGATCCGGGAATACTTCGTCCTGACGCGGCAAGTTGGCGCCGCCGGAGTCGACCAGATAGATGCACGGCAAGCGGTTTTGCTGGGCAATGGTCTGCGCGCGCAGGTGTTTTTTCACGGTCAGCGGGTAGTACGAGCCACCCTTCACCGTGGCGTCGTTGGCGACGATCATGCATTCGACGCCTTCAACGCGACCGATTCCGGCGATCACGCCAGCGGCCGGAACGTCTTCGCCGTACACCGCGTGTGCGGCCAATTGGCTGATCTCCAGAAACGGTGAGCCGGGATCGAGCAAGCGATTGATCCGTTCACGCGGCAGTAATTTGCCGCGCGAAGTATGCCGTTCCTGAGCTTTCGCGCCGCCGCCCTGCGCCACTTGGGCGAGCAGGGTGTGCAACGCGTCGACCTGTTCGAGCATCGCCGCGCTGTTGGCGGCGAACTCCGCTGAACGTGGATTGAGCTGGGTATGCAAAGTGGCCATGGTCAGCTCCGTTTAGCGGGTTTCGTTGAACAGTTCGCGACCGATCAACATGCGCCGTATCTCACTGGTGCCGGCGCCGATTTCGTACAGCTTGGCGTCACGCAGCAGACGACCGGCCGGGAATTCGTTGATGTAGCCGTTGCCGCCGAGAATCTGGATCGCGTCGAGGGCCATTCGGGTCGCGCATTCGGCGGTGTAGAGGATCACGCCGGCGGCGTCCTTGCGGGCGGTTTCGCCGCGTTCGCACGCCTGAGCCACCGCATAGAGGTAGGCGCGGCTGGCATTGAGTTGGGTGTACATGTCGGCAACTTTGCCCTGGATCAGCTGGAATTCGCCGATGCTCTGGCCGAACTGCTTGCGATCGTGGATGTACGGCACAATCAGGTCCATGCATGCTTGCATGATCCCGGTCGGACCGCCGGACAGCACCACGCGTTCGTAATCGAGGCCGCTCATCAGCACTTTCACGCCGCCATTGAGTACGCCAAGGATGTTTTCTTCCGGCACTTCGACGTCATCGAAAAACAGCTCGCAGGTGTTCGAGCCGCGCATGCCGAGCTTGTCGAACTTGTTGCTGCGACTGAAACCCTTCGAGTCGCGCTCGACGATAAATGCAGTGATGCCGTGCGGGCCTTTTTCCAGGTCGGTCTTGGCGTAGATCACGTAGGTGTTGGCGTCGGGGCCGTTGGTGATCCAGGTTTTGCTGCCGTTGAGGACGTAGTGGTTGCCGCGTTTCTCCGCGCGCAGTTTCATCGAAACCACATCGGAACCGGCGTTCGGTTCACTCATCGCCAGTGCGCCGACGTGCTCGCCGCTGATCAGTTTCGGCAGGTATTTGCTTTTCTGTTCGTGGTTGCCGTTGCGGTTGATCTGGTTGACGCACAGGTTGGAATGCGCACCGTAGGACAACGCCACTGAAGCCGAACCACGGCTGATTTCTTCCATCGCCACTACGTGCGCCAGGTAACCCAGACCCGCGCCGCCGTACTCTTCCGGCACGGTGATGCCAAGCAGGCCCATGTCACCGAACTTGCGCCACAGGTCAGCCGGAAACAGGTTGTCGATGTCGATCTGTGCCGCACGCGGGGCGATCTCCTTGGCAACGAAGGACTGCACCTGATCGCGCAACATGTCGATGGTTTCACCGAGGGCGAAGTTCAGGGATGGGTAGCTCATGGGTCACCTTTTGGCTTTTTTGTAGGGTGGGGAGGGCGGCAGTCCGGCTCTCACCTTTACGTTAACGTAAGCTTGCTGCGGATGGCTGTCAATCACCCTTTACGTTAACGTCAACTTAGGCGAGAGTAGGGCTAGTTCAAGATAGAAAGCGGACCAAACCTGGAGGAGTAAGCTCGTGTGGCGAGGGGATTTATCCCCGTTGGGCTGCGAAGCAGACCTGAATCATGCACCGAGGTGTGTCAGACAGTCCCAGTCAGCAGGATTTGGGGCCGCTTCGCAGCCCAACGGGGATAAATCCCCTCGCCACAAGTGTTCCTCCAGTAAGCGTCGGCAACCCATAAATAAACACAATAGGGGTCGTCATGGATCAACCCAGTGCAAACCCGCAGCGCAGCTACTCTCGCGGCTCCCAGGACAAAGCCTTGCTGGCGATGACCATTGGCCAGAAGTTCGACGAGACCGTCGCGCAGTACCCCGACGATGAAGCGCTGGTGGTGCGCCATCAGCAGCTGCGTTACACCTGGCAACAACTGGCCGACGCGGTGGATGTGCATGCCCGAGCACTGCTGGCGTTGGGTTTGCAGACCGGCGACCGCCTCGGCATTTGGGCGCCGAATTGCGCGCAGTGGTGCATCAGCCAGTTCGCCAGCGCGAAAATCGGCGTGATTCTGGTCAACATCAATCCGGCCTATCGCAGCTCCGAACTGGAATTCGTGCTCAAGCAATCCGGCTGCCAATGGCTGGTGTGTGCCGGCTCGTTCAAGACTTCCGACTACCACGGCATGTTGCAGGGCCTGCTGCCGGAACTGGCGGAACAATCCATCGGCCAATTGCGCAGCGAGCGCCTGCCGAATTTGCGCGGTGTAGTCAGCCTTGATCCGCAGCCGCCCTCGGGTTTCCTGCCGTGGTCGCAACTGACGGATCTGGCGGCCAGCGTCTCCCCGCAACAACTACGCGAACGCAGCGACAGCCTGCACTTCGATCAACCCGTCAACATTCAATACACCTCCGGCACCACCGGTTTCCCCAAGGGCGCGACCCTCAGTCACTACAACATCCTCAACAACGGTTACATGGTCGGCGCAAGCCTCGGCCTCACGGCTGCTGATCGGCTGGTGATTCCGGTGCCGCTTTACCATTGCTTCGGCATGGTCATGGGCAATCTCGGTTGCATCGCCCATGGCAGCACGATGATTTATCCCAGCGACGCTTTCGATCCGCTGCTGACGCTGAGCACTGTTGCCGAAGAACAAGCCACCGCGCTATACGGCGTGCCAACGATGTTCATTGCCATGCTCGATCAGCCGCAACGTGGCGAGTTCGATCTGTCGACCCTGCGCACCGGCATCATGGCCGGCGCAACCTGCCCGATTGAAGTGATGCGCCGTGTGATCAACGAAATGCACATGAGCGAAGTGCAGATCGCCTACGGCATGACCGAAACCAGCCCGGTGTCGCTGCAAACCGGCCCGGCGGACGAACTGGAATTGCGCGTGACCACCGTCGGCCGCACTCAGCCGCAACTCGAAAGCAAGATCATCGACGAGGCTGGCAATCTGGTGCCGCGTGGCACCATTGGTGAACTGTGCACGCGCGGTTACAGCGTGATGCTCGGCTACTGGAATAATCCGCAAGGCACCGCTGAGGCCATCGACGAAGCGGGCTGGATCCACACCGGCGATCTGGCGAGCATGAATGACGACGGCTACGTAAATATCGCCGGGCGCAACAAGGACATGATCATTCGCGGCGGCGAGAACGTTTATCCGCGTGAGCTGGAGGAGTTTTTCTTCACCCACCCGGCGGTGGCGGATGTGCAAGTGATCGGCATTCCGTGTGCGCGTTACGGTGAAGAAATCGTTGCCTGGATCAAATTCCATCCCGGCCACAGCGCTAACGAACTGGAGCTGCAGACGTGGTGCAAGGAACGCATCGCGCACTTCAAGACGCCGCGTCATTTCAAGTTTGTCGAAGAGTTTCCGATGACCGTGACCGGCAAGATTCAGAAATTCAGGATGCGTGAGATCAGTATCGAGGAGTTGGGCAGCGCTAGTGGCTGATGAAAAAGCCTGCGGTGCAAGCATGACTTTCCCGGAAAGCCATGCTTTTAAAACTTTTGATTAGGCCCGCAGTTTTTTCATTGCTGTTTGGGTCATATCGAGACGGGAGGCTTCAGGAGGCTATTCAACTCGACGATCAGGCCAAGGCTGAATTTCAACTTAGGGCAGTTCCAGTGGGGGAGGCAAATAATTATTTTTAACTTTTTCAAATTCCTCCGGCGACATTGCAACTCCATTGACGAGGTACCAGCCTACTTCAGCCGCTTCGCTGGTTAACTGCCAAGTTTCGCCCGACAGTTGAAGGTGCATCAGATCCCCTTCCAGTATTTCGAGAATTTTTACCACTCCTTCGTATCCTGTACCTTTTGTCTTTGCGGTATAAGTGCTCATCTGCCGATCTCCTTGAAAGAACCAGATGGTGTTCTGGGTTCAACGCGATATTGGACCGACAGGAAAAAAAGCGCGCCTGTAAGAAATGACAGTTTTTTAGGTTTATTGGCTATAGGTACTAAGCTGCGGTGTTGTAAAGGGGGGGCAGTCCTACGGATATGCAAGAGAAGTATTGCTGGAGCGCGGCGGAGGAGGCTTACGTAAAATTCAGGATTGTTAATGTGATATTCCGAAAGCACAAAGGGGAGCCGAAGCTCCCCTTTAATTTGTCGTTGCGTGCTCTTTTTTATTATTGAGGGGCGGTCTGTTGTTGTTTTTGGCAACCGTGGCCCTTTACAGCTGTTTTTGGTGACCCCCATGCGGGGTCAAGAGCAAACGTATTTTTTTGAGCGCTGATCTGCTTTCTCGTTTAACGATCCAACCGATTCGGGAGCTACCTGGAGGTAGTTTTATTGTTCTCTGCCCGGTTGCGAGTGATTCCGAGGAATACCCTGAAAAGCTTACCTTCTCCAAAAAAATCTGTTAGCTGCGTCTCTGTCGTGTTGTTCTTGTTATGTCAGAGTCGTTTCGTCTTGTTTTTATTGGTTTGCGGCTTTTTATTCTTGTTATGCCATAGAGATAGCAGGAGCCGTGCCAACTTTGTAAAGGCCTTTAAAATCAAGGCTTTGAAAATTTTGCAGGATTTGCCCTTCAGTAAAACCCAGACAATTTGTTTCCGTGTTACTCGCTTGCGCCCACGTTTCGAGCGAAGCGGTAACACTCCTGTCCTCACTGTGTGCTACGGGCCTTGGCCACGCGCGATCCGCTTGGGCGACCGAGCACCGCGCTTATTTGCTGGCCAGCGGCAATCAACGCGTCGAGGTCGATGCCGGTTTCGATCCCCAAGCCGTTAAGCAGGTAAACCACGTCCTCAGTGGCAACGTTACCGCTGGCGCCTTTGGCGTACGGGCAGCCGCCGAGGCCGGCAATCGAGCTGTCGAACACCGAAATACCTTCGAGCAGGCTGGCGTAGATATTGGCCATGGCCTGACCGTAGGTGTCATGGAAATGTCCGGCGAGTTTCTCGCGTGGCACCTGCGCCGAGACCACTTCAAACAAACGGCGGGTCGCGCCTGCGGTGCCGGTGCCGATAGTGTCACCGAGCGACACTTCGTAGCAGCCCATCGCGTACAGTTCGCGCGCGACCAGCGCCACCTGTTCCGGCGCGACCGTGCCTTCGTACGGGCAACCCAGTACACAGGAAACGTAACCGCGCACGGTAACGCCGTGCTGTTTAGCGGACTCCATGATCGGTGCGAAACGCGCCAGGCTCTCGCTGATCGAGCAATTGATGTTGCGCTGCGAGAACGCTTCGGACGCGGCAGCGAACACCGCAACTTCCTTGACCCCGGCGGCCAGTGCATCTTCGAAACCGCGCAGGTTCGGCGCCAGTGCGCCATAGACCACGCCGGGCTTGCGCTGGATCTGCGCAAACACTTCGGCGGAGCCGGCCATCTGCGGCACCCACTTCGGCGAGACGAAACTGCCGACTTCTATATAGCCGAGACCAGCGGCGCTCAATGCGTCGACCAATTGCACCTTGTCGGCGACGCTGATCGGCTGGGCTTCGTTCTGCAGACCATCACGCGGGCCGACTTCGATCAGGCGTACTTGGGAGGGGAGGGACATGGGATTGACCTGTGGTAATTGGCTGAAGGCTATTGCGCCACTTGCTGACTTTTCAGCGTCTGTTCCAACGCCTGCACGCAGCGCTCCTCTGCGGTATCGAGTTCGAGCTTCATCTGTTCGATGTCCAGCAACTGCTGCTCCAGCTGTTCACGGCGCTCGGTGATTTTCGCCAGCATGCTGTTGAGTTGTTTGGTGTTACCGCTGGACGGATCGTACAGCTCGATCAGTTCACGGCATTCAGCCAGGGAGAAGCCGATGCGCTTGCCGCGCAGAATCAGTTTCAGGCTGACCTTGTCGCGCGGCGAATAAATGCGTTCCTGGCCGCGCCGCTCAGGGCTGAGCAGGCCTTGCTCTTCATAAAAGCGGATCGCCCGGGTGGTGATGTCCAGCTCGCGGGCGAGGTCGGAAATGCTGTAGGTCTGGCTGCTCATGAAAGCGCTCGAAGAAAGGTCTTGGCGCTAAGCTAATGGCTGCTTTACGTTTACGTCAAGTCGCGGGCGCCTGCAGCTTGTCGAGCTTCTTCTCGTGCGCTGTCACTTGTTGGCACAACTCGATCATCTGTTCGCGCATCCAGCGGTTGGCCGGGTCCTGATCGGTGCTTTCGTGCCAGTACAAATGGGTTTCCACTGGCGGCACATCATTCACCGGCAGATTGAACGCATGCAGTTCATGACGACGGGCGAAACGTTCCGGCACGGTCATGACCATATCGGTCTGCTGCAACACCTGCGAAGCCATCAAATAATGCTGCGAGCGCAGGGCAATCTTGCGCTGGATGCCCATTTTGCCCAGCGCCAGATCAACATGACCGAGGCCACTGCGGCGGCTGGAAATGTGGATATGCGTCAGCGACAGATAATCATCGAGCGTGAATTTTTCCTTGCCCGCCAGCGGATGGCCCTTGCGCATGGCGCAGACGTAACGGTCTTCCATCAGCTTGACGTGGCGTACTTGCGGGTCGGTGTTGAGCGGCGCATCCACGGCAAAGTCGAGACGCCCGGCGGCCAGTTCCTTGGTGGTTTCCCGGCGTTTCGACAGAAAGCTCTCGATGATCACCGTCGGCGCCAGACGCCGCAGACGCTGGAACAGCGGCGGCAGAATCACCGCTTCCGTCAGGTCGGTCATGCTGATGCGATAAGTCTTGGCCGCTTGCGACGGGTTGAAAATCCGGCTTTCCTGCACCGACACCCGCAGCAACGACAGCGCGTTACGCACCGGACCGATGATGTTCTGCGCCATTGGCGTCGGCACCATGCCCTGAGCGGTGCGCACGAACAGTGGATCGTTGAAGGTTTCGCGTAACCGCGCCAAGGCGTTCGACACCGCCGGCTGAGTGATACCGACAATCTGCCCGGCGCGGGTCAGGTTGGCTTCGGTATAGATCGCGTCAAAGACGATGAAGAGGTTGAGGTCGACCTTGCTCAGATTCATGACGCGTTTCTCTTGTTATGGGGGATGGCCAGGGCGGCTGACATCAGTGAAACATATATCGGTGATGAATGTTAATACACGCCGAGAATAGGCTAGGTAAATTATCAACGCTGTTCTAGCATCGATTGCATGACCTAAACAACCTCTCCAGAAGAAGGTAGCTGCTCATGGATTTCGCGTATTCGCCCAAGGTTCAGGAACTGCGTGAGCGCGTAACCGCGTTCATGGACACTTACGTTTATCCGGCCGAAGCCGTGTTCGAACGCCAGGTTGCTGAAGGCGACCGCTGGCAGCCGACCGCGATCATGGAAGAACTCAAAGCCAAGGCCAAAGCCGAAGGCCTGTGGAATCTGTTTCTGCCGGAATCGGAGCTGGGAGCCGGTCTGACTAACCTCGAATACGCGCCGCTGGCGGAAATCATGGGCCGCTCGTTGCTCGGCCCGGAGCCGTTCAACTGCTCGGCGCCGGACACCGGCAATATGGAAGTGCTGGTGCGTTACGCCAATGAAGAACAGAAACAGCGCTGGCTCGAACCGCTGCTGCGCGGCGAGATCCGCTCGGCATTCGCCATGACTGAACCGGATGTTGCCTCCTCCGATGCCACCAATATGGCCGCCCGCGCCGTGCGTGATGGCGATTCGTGGGTGATCAACGGCAAGAAGTGGTGGACCTCCGGCGCCTGCGATCCGCGCTGCAAAATCATGATCTTCATGGGCCTCAGCGATCCCGACGCGCCACGCCATGCTCAGCACTCAATGATTCTGGTCCCAGTCGACACACCCGGCGTGAAAATTGTGCGCCCGCTGCCAGTCTTCGGCTACGACGACGCACCGCACGGCCACGCCGAAGTGCTGTTCGACAACGTGCGCGTGCCGTACGAAAACGTGCTGCTCGGTGAAGGACGCGGCTTCGAAATTGCCCAGGGTCGCCTTGGCCCTGGCCGGATTCACCACTGCATGCGCTCGGTCGGCATGGCCGAACGTGCATTGGAGTTGATGTGCAAACGCTCGGTAAGCCGTACTGCTTTCGGCAAACCGCTGGCGCGTCTGGGCGGCAACGTCGACAAGATCGCTGACTCGCGGATGGAGATCGACATGGCGCGTCTGCTGACATTGAAGGCCGCGTACATGATGGACACCGTCGGCAACAAAGTAGCGAAAAGCGAAATCGCGCAGATCAAGGTTGTCGCGCCGAATGTCGCATTGCGCGTAATCGACCGCGCGATCCAGATACATGGCGGGGCAGGGGTGTCGAACGATTTCCCGCTGGCCTATATGTACGCCATGCAACGCACGTTGCGCTTGGCTGACGGCCCGGACGAAGTGCACCGCGCGGCGATCGGTAAGTTCGAGATCGGCAAGTATGTGCCGAAGGAAATGCTGCGTAGCGGTCGTTAAGACCGAGTCGTCTGCATCGTCGGAACGCCGCCCGGGGCAAGCCCGCTCCCACAGGGATCTCCAGTGAACGCATATTTGTGAACACCAGAGAAACCTGTGGGAGCTGGCTTGCCAGCGATGGCGTCAGTGCCCACAACACATCAACACCAGATTCAGTAAACCCAAACCTCAACCCGCCGATTCTTGATCCGCCCCTCATCAGCGCTATTCGCCGCCACCGGCATCAACGCGCCAAATCCGCGCACTTCACGCAGCACCACACCGTCCTTGACCAACTCGCGGCGTACCGCCATCGCGCGCAACTTCGACAGCAAATCTGCGCGCGCCGGGTCATCCTTGGCATCACCAAATCCCACCAGCGTCACCGCGCGGTCGGTCTTGTCATGGCGCTGTATATAGTCGAACACCCGCGCCAGATCCTGGCGTGCCTTGTTGTCGAGGCTGGCGCTGCCTTCTTCAAAACGGAAATTGACTGTCAGACGCTGGGCGTGACGGCTGAGGGATTGGTAACCCTCGGGCATCAGCGCATTCGGCGTGACGGCGATGGCTTGCACGGTCTGCGCGATAAAGCCGTTGTTCGCGACAATCACTTGGCCTTGCGGGCTTTGCGCAAACTCCACCAACGCCTTGGCCCAAGGGTTTTTGCTGTCCGGCGGCAGATAGAAGAACAACCGTCGCGACAGCGGATAATCTTCGGTAGCGATCAAGCTGTTCAGCGGCAGCATTGCCTGGGATTGCCCGTCGACAATCGCTACAGCTTTGGCCTGACGCACATAAGGCAGGCCGATAAAGCCGATGCCCTGCGGATCAGCACTCACCGCGTCGGACAATTGCTCGCTCGATTCAAACCTTTTCGCTGCGCTGTTCAGCGTTTTCCCACGACGACTGAGGACCAGTTCCTTGAACGTGTCGTAGGTGCCGGATTGATCATCCCGCGCATATAAATGAATCGTCCCACCCTTGCCGCCGACTTCTTCCCACGTCTTGGCCTCGCCACTGAAGATCCGCGCCAGTTGCTCAGTGTTCAATTGCTGCAATGGATTGGCGGGGTGCAGGATGATCGCCAGGCCATCGATGGCGATGACTTGTTCGGCGCTGGGGCTTTTCAGATCGCCAAGGGATTGCAGGCTTAGCAGCTCGCTGTCCTTGATCGGACGTGATGAAGCGGCGAGGTCGGCGGTAGCGGATTTGAGTGCGCTGAAACCGGTGCTGGAACCGTGCGCGGCGAGTTCGACCACCACGCGTTTACCTTGGGCGGTCTGGCCGACGATGCGCTGTTCGTTGGCGCTGTCCGGGGCTTCGCGGTGGATTTTCAGCAAGCCCTGTTCTTGCAGAAGGCCCTCGACCAGCGCCGGGCCGAGCGCCGCGCCGATGGTGTTCGAGCCCTGGATGCGCAAAACCGCGCCGTTCTCGGGAATGGGCAGAGTGGCGGCCGTCACCGACAGCCACGCACTCATCAGAAAAACGCACAAAATGCGCAGGGTCATGCCGGCACCGATTGAAGACAAGGGGATTGCCGGGGAGATTAAGTCAGGCGCATGACCAAAAGATGACAGGTCTTTTGCTTTTAGCTCAACTCAAGCCAGATCGGCGCATGATCCGACGGCTTCTCCATTGCGCGCAGTTCGTAGTCGACACCGGCAGCTTTGACCCGTGGCAGCAAGCCGTGTGAGGTCAGAATCACATCAATGCGCAGCCCACGCTTCGGCTCATCCTCAAAGCCACGGCTGCGGTAATCGAACCAGCTGAAGGTGTCCGTCACATCCGGGTTCAGATGGCGGAAGCTGTCGGTCAGCCCCCAATTCTTCAGACGCGCCATCCACTCGCGTTCTTCCGGGAGGAAGCTGCATTTGCCGGTTTTCAGCCAGCGCTTCATGTTGTCCGGGCCGATGCCGATGTCGCAGTCTTCCGGCGAAATGTTCACATCGCCCATCACCACCACCGGTTGTTCGTTGCTGAACTGGCTTTCCAGCAGCGTTTGCAAGTCGCTGTAGAAGCGCTGCTTGGCCGGGAATTTGGTCGGGTGGTCGCGGCTTTCGCCCTGTGGGAAATAGCCGTTCATGATGGTTACCGGTACGCCGTTGGCATCGGCGAAGGTGCCCCAGATGAAGCGGCGCTGGGCGTCTTCTTCATCGCTGGCGAAACCTTTGTGCAGGGCAATCGGCTCTTTACGCGAGAGCATCGCGACGCCGTAGTGACCCTTTTGACCGTGGTAATAAACGTGGTAGCCCAACGCCCTGACTTCTTCCAGCGGGAACTGATCGTCGTGGACTTTGGTTTCCTGCAGACCGATGACATCCGGCTGATGCTTGTCGATCAGCGCCGCCAACTGATGCGGGCGGGCGCGCAGTCCGTTGATGTTGAAGGAGACAATCTTCATGGTCGGCAGTCCTGGCAAAAGGGCGATGCTAGCTGACATGACCGGCGTCGGCCAGTCTGGAATGGATATGCTGACTGCTCTGGCCCTATCGCTGGCATGCCAGCTCCCACAGTGTTTGATGGTGTACATAATTTTGTGCTCGCCGAAAATCCCTGTGGGAGCTGGCTTGCCAGCGATGAGGCCCGAGCAGTCGATGAAGATCTGTGGTTGGGCTATACCTGTGGGGAACTGCACCGTAGCCAAAAGGTTCGTACCAACAAGAGCGCAGTCATTTGAGCCGCGCCGGGGAGAATCATCGTCATGCCCGAAACTTCGACCGCCATCGCCGATATCCACATGCTCGACCGTGGTTACTCGCGAGAAGCCCGTTCCTTGCTCTACCAGGCTTACCGGCACGAGCCGACCTTCGCCTATCTGTTCGAGGCCGAGCGTCCCGGTTACGAGCAACGCGTGCGCGCGACCGTACGCGAATTGGTCAAACAACACTTTCTGCAGGATCTGCCGGCCATCGGCCTGCTGGTCAACGACCGCCTGATCGGCATCGCCCTGATCGCGCCGCCCCAACGCCGTCTGGGCGTCACCGAAAGTTGGGCCTGGCGCCTGCGCATGGTGCTCAGCACCGGTTTCCGCTGCACCCGGCGCTATCTGGAATATCACGCCGCAGTTGAGGCCTGCGTGCCGACTGATTCGGTGCACATGCTGCCGCTGCTCGGCGTGCATCCGCAATTTCAGGGCAAGCACTTCGGTGAGCAATTGTTGCAAGCGGTGCACAACTGGTGCGCGGTCGACGAATCCTCCCAAGGCGTGGTGCTCGACACCGGCAATCCGCGTTACCTGGAGTTCTACAAACGCCAGGGCTACGAGGAAGTCGGCGAAGTCGCAGTCGGCCCGGTGCGTGAACACGTGTTTTTTCACGCCAATCCGCAGGTGTTACAAACAGCAACAGCATAACCATCGAACTTCTTGGGAAATTTCCTGTTCTATCACGCTCCCACCCTCGTGATAGCATCCGCGCCTATGAAGTTTCCAGGAAGATTTACCAGCGGCGTGCTGATGCTGTTATCCAGCTGCGCGGCGCTGGCGCAAAGTGAATTGGATGTGCGGATCAAACCGTCCAACGATGAACTGAAAGCCAATATAGAAGGCTATATCGGCAGCCTCGGCGATCGCGACGAAGAAGCCTTGCAGCGCTTCAGTCGTGGTGCCGAGGAGCAGGCGCGCAAAGCTGCTCAGGCTTTGGGCTATTACCAGCCGCAGATCGACAGCGATGTGAAGGGCGGCAAGTCGCCACGGCTGGTGCTGAATATCGATCCCGGCGAGCCGATCCGTCTGCGCAATGTGACCATCCGCATCGACGGCCCGGCCGCCTCGCTGAAATCCTTTCGCACACCGAAAAGTGACCTGCTGAAAACCGGTGCGGCGCTTAATCATGGACGGTACGAGGACGCAAAACGCCTGATCCAGAATCAGGCGTCGCGCTTCGGTTTCTTCAGCGGGCATTTCACCAGCCAGAAACTGCTGGTCGATCCGCGCGCTGGCGTCGCCGATATCGAGCTGATCTACGACAGCGGCCCGCGCTATTCGCTGGGCAAGGTCAGTTTCGAGGGCGACACGCCGTTCGACGAAGACCTGCTGCAACGCATGGTGCCGTTCAAGGCCGGCGAGCCGTACGATTCGGAACTGATCGCCGAACTCAATCAGGCGCTGCAATCGAGCGGTTATTTCGAAGGCGTGCGCGTGGACGCTGCGCCGACCGCCGCCAAGGACGATGTGATTCCGGTTGCGGTCAAACTCGACACGCGCAAACCGCGCACCATGGGACTGGGCCTCGGATTTTCTACCGACGTCGGGCCTCGGGCCAAAGCCAACTGGACCCGGCACTGGGTCAATCCGCAGGGCCACAGTTACGGTTGGGAGACCGAGATTTCGGCGCCACGGCAGAACGTCGGCCTGTTCTACGACATCCCGCTCGACCCGCCGCTGACCGACAAACTGCGGTTTGCCGGCGGCTACCAGAACGAAGAACTCGCGGGCACCGACACCCTGAGCAAACTGCTGACCCTCGGCCCGGAATGGCACAGCAAATTGCCCAGCGGCTGGCAGCGCGTGGTGTCGCTGAAGTGGCAACGCGAAGAATACAAACTCGGTGACGATTCGGGTCTGAGCAATCTGTTGATGCCCGGCGTCAGCTATTCGTACCTGAAAAGCGACAACCGCATCGACCCGCACAACGGCTATCGCCTGACCTTCGAAAGCAAAGTCGCCAAGGAGGGACTGGGCTCGGACACCAACCTGCTCTATGGCACGGCGCTGGTCAAAGGCTTGACTACGGTGTTCGACAAGCACCGCTTGCTCGGCCGCGTGCAGGTTGGCGGCAGCGCCACCAACGGTTACAAATCGGTGCCGCCGTCGCTGCGTTTCTTCGCTGGTGGCGATCAGAGCGTGCGCGGTTACGACTATCAAAGTCTGTCCCCGGAAAACTCCGACGGCGACCGCATCGGCGGGCGCTACATGATCGCCGGCAGCGTCGAGTATCAATATTCTGTCGCGGAAAAATGGCGGGTGGCGACCTTCGTCGACCAGGGCAACTCTTTCAACAAACTCGAATTGCCGGACCTCAAGACCGGGGTCGGTATCGGTGTGCGCTGGGTCTCGCCGGTCGGGCCGATCCGCCTCGATCTGGCCCATGCGCTGGATGACGATGGCGGCATCCGGCTGCACTTTTCCATGGGGCCTGAGCTGTGAAGCGTGGTTTGAAAATTACCGGGCTGGTGCTGCTGGCGCTGGTGTTGCTGATTGTATTAATAGCCGCAAGCGTGCTTGGCACCCAGGCCGGCAGTCGCTGGGCGCTGGGTTTTGTGCCGGGGCTGAACGTAGAGAATTTCAACGGTCGCCTCGGCGGGCAATGGAGCGCCGATCACCTGATCTGGGAGCAGGACACCAGCCGGGTCGAGCTGAGCAAAGCGATCTTCGCCTGGTCGCCGCTGTGTTTGACCCGCATGACGTTGTGCATCGATCAACTGAAAGCCGATCAGGTCACCCTGCAATTTCCGCCGAGTGCCGAAACCACCGATAGTGGCCCGATTAAACTGCCTGATCTGCAATTGCCGCTGGGCATTGAACTGGGTGACGTGCAAATCGGCAGCCTGTTATTCAACGGCAGTGAACAACTCAAAGGTCTGCAACTGGCGGCGCACTGGACGGCGCAGGGATTGCAGATCGACAGCGTCAAATTGCAGCGCGACGAGCTCAGCCTGAACCTCTCGGGGTTGCTGCAACCGACCGGCAACTGGCCGCTGAATATCGAAGGCCAGTTGACCCTGCCATCGCCCGCGCC
The DNA here is from genome assembly GCF_049896625.1 of Pseudomonas sp. TWP3-1. Classification (NCBI taxonomy): domain Bacteria; kingdom Pseudomonadati; phylum Pseudomonadota; class Gammaproteobacteria; order Pseudomonadales; family Pseudomonadaceae; genus Pseudomonas; species Pseudomonas sp. TWP3-1. The sequence goes on along the minus strand of NZ_JAFCUQ010000012.1, from coordinate 130,447 downwards.
CGAGCCGTGGACGCTGGCGCTGAAGATCGACGGCGACCTGCTGAAAACCCTCAACCTGCACGCTGACAGTCGCGGTTATCTCAACGGCCAGTTGAGCGGCGAACTGCAGCCGCTTGTGGAAAATCTCCCGGCAAAAGTGCGCATCACCAGCGATGCGTTCAAGCCGAGCGCCGATCTGCCGGACACCCTGCAACTCAATCAACTGCTGCTGACCGCCGAAGGCAATCTGAAAAGCGGTTACCAACTGCTCGGCAACGCCACGCTGCCGGCCGAAAAAGGCCCGGTGGCGTTGCTGCTCAAAGGCAAGGTCGACGCCAACGGCGCGCAAATCGCCGGCCTTGATCTGAATGCCAACGACAAGCAAAGCCTCAAGCTCACCGGCAATGTCGACTGGAGCAAAGGCCTCACGGCACAGGCCAATATCAATTGGCAGGATTTCCCGTGGCATCGCCTGTATCCAGTAATCGACGAGCCGCAAGTCGCGTTGCGCACGTTCAACGGCGAAGTCTCCTACACCGACGGTCAATACCTCGGTAACTTCGCCGCCGCGCTGGATGGCCCGGCCGGTGCGTTCAGTTTGAGCAGTCCGTTCAGCGGCAATCTCAAGCAGATCTTCCTGCCGCAATTCAAGCTCGAAGCAGGGCAGGGCAAGGCTGAAGGGCATGTGAATGTGCAGTTCGCCGACGGCATCGCCTGGGACACCGCGCTGCAACTCTCGGCACTCAACCCGGCGTACTGGCTGGCGGAACTGCCGGGCACGCTCGCCGGGCCGCTGAGCAGCACAGGCGAAATGAAGAACGAGCGCCTGAGCCTCAACGCCGACCTTGATCTCAAAGGCAAACTGCGCGGGCAACCGGCGGTGCTGCAAGCCAAGGCTGACGGTGCTGGCGAGCAGTGGAATCTCAACGCGCTGCAAATCCGTCTCGGCGACAACAGCATCAACGGCAAGGGCAGCCTGCAGCAAAAACTCACCGGGCAGATCGACATCAAACTGCCGCGTCTGGCCCAGCTCTGGCCTGAGTTGCGTGGGCAGATCAACGGCCGCGTCGATGTCGCTGGCACGCTAAAAGCGCCGCAAGGCAAACTCGGTCTGCAAGGTTCGCAACTGGCATTCCAGGACAATCGCCTGCAAAGCCTCAACCTCGACGCGACCCTCGACAGTGCGCAACGCGCGAAGATCGATCTCAAGGGCAGCGGCATTCAGGCCGGCGACACAGCGCTGGGCACCCTGACCGCCAGCGCGCAGGGCGATATCAAAAGCCAGAAACTCAACCTCGACCTGCTCGGGCCGAAGTTGAAACTGGCGCTGGGCCTGGACGGCAATCTGGACAAAGGCAACTGGCGCGGACGGCTGGCCAGCGGCGATATTCAGGCCGGCGGTCAGGACTGGAAACTGCAAAACCCGGCCAGGCTCGAACGGCTGGCCGACGGCAAGATCAACTTCGGCGCGCATTGCTGGTTGTCCAACGGCGCCAGTTTGTGCGGCGAAGATCAGCGCTTGATGCCCGAGCCGAAGCTGCGTTATCACCTCAAGCAATTCCCGATTGAAAGCCTGGCGCAATGGCTGCCGAAGGATTTCGCCTGGCAGGGTAAACTCAACGCCGACCTGCAACTGGACTTGCCGGCCAGCGGCCCTAACGGCCAGGTCAGCATCGACGCCAGCGGCGGCACTTTGCGCATGCGCGATAAAGATCAGTGGCTGGATTTCCCGTATCAGACGCTGAAACTCACCAGCAAACTCACCCCGAAACGCATCGACACCGACCTGAATTTTGTCGGCGGCAAGCTCGGCGAGTTGATGGTGCAGGCGCAGATCAATCCGCTGCCGAACAACAAACCGGTCAGCGGTTCGTTCCGCCTCAGCGGGCTGGACTTGTCAGTGGCGCGGCCGTTTGTGCCGATGGTCGAGAAACTCACCGGACGCCTGAACGGCAGCGGCACGATTTCCGGCGGCTTGCTTGCGCCACAGGTCAACGGCATGGTGCAACTGAGTGACGGTGAAGTCTCTGGCCCGGAACTGCCGCTGGAGCTGCAGGCGCTACAACTGCAAGCAGTGATCGCCGGCGAGACCGTGCAGGTCAACGGCGGCTGGAAAAGCGGCAAGAGCGGGCAGGGCAGCCTCAACGGCAACATCGCCTGGGGTCAGGCGCTGGTGGTCGATCTGGCGCTCAAGGGCACGCAACTGCCAGTCACCGTCGAGCCGTACGCCAAGCTCGAAGTAGCGCCGGATCTGAAAATCTCCATGGCTGGCGACGAACTGAAAATCGCCGGCAAGGTGCTGGTGCCGAAAGGCGAAATCACCGTGCGCGAGCTGCCGCCATCTACCGTGAAGGTCTCGGATGACACGATCATCGTCGGCCAACAGACCGAGCAGGGCAAACCGCCGCTGGCGATGAAAATGGACATCGACGTGGTGGTCGGTCAGGACAAACTGAGCTTCGCCGGTTTCGGCCTGACCGCCAATCTGCAAGGCCAGGTGCACATCGGCGACAACATGGACACCCGCGGCGAGCTTTGGCTCAACGACGGACGCTACCGCGCTTACGGCCAGCGTCTGACCGTGCGCCGTGCGCGCCTGTTGTTTGCCGGGCCGCTGGATCAGCCGTATCTGGACATTGAAGCGATTCGCCAGACGGACGACGTGATTGCCGGCATTCGCCTCAGTGGCAGCGCCGAGCAGCCGACCACGCAGATCTTTTCCGAACCGGCGATGAGTCAAGAGCAAGCCCTTTCTTATCTGGTACTGGGTCGTCCGCTGAGCACCACCGGCGAGGACAACAACATGCTCGCGCAAGCGGCGTTGGGTCTGGGATTGATGGGCAGTTCTGGTGTGACTAGCGGCCTGGCGAAAGACCTCGGGATTCAGGATTTCCAGCTCGATACTCAGGGCAGTGGCGACACCACCAGCGTGGTAGCCAGCGGTAACCTCACCGAGAAACTCAGCTTGCGTTATGGCGTCGGCGTGTTCGAACCGGCCAGCACCATTGCCTTGCGCTACAAGCTGAGCAAGAAGGTTTACGTCGAGGTTGCCAGTGGTGTGGCCAGTTCGCTGGATATCTTCTACAAGCGGGATTTCTAGAGCGCGCTCCCATAACCGGATCGCCGTCGCGATCCGGTTTTCGCAGGATGTATTAGACTCATCGCAGCGTGAAAGCCGCGCCGCTTGCCGGTGCCCGGAGCTTACGGGGAGCCTATGATCCGCTTGAGTATGGTCTTGCTCGGCAACGACTTTGTCCGCAAACGCTGGTCAGCGCTGGCCCTGACCGGCATCGTCTGGGGCGCGGCCGGTGTGGCGATCTTCATCGATGCGCTGGACGGCGTGCTGTACTTTCCGCTGCATGTATTCGGCTACCTGTTGCTGCTTGAAGCGCTGATCATTCTGCTGGTGCCGGCTCCGCGAACCGGCACGGCTGCGGCATTGCGCAAGGGGCGAGGTCTGGTGTTCCTGGTGCTGGGGCTGCTGATCGTCGACCGGCAACACGCCGCCGGGCTGATTCTGGCGCTGCTGTTTGGCGGGGCGTTCCTGATCGATGGCGGGTTTCGTCTGGCGGCTGCGATGGTGGTACGGTTTGTCGGTTGGCCAGTGTCATTGCTGACCGGGTTGTTCGAAATCGGCTTTGGCCTGTTCATCCTTGAACCGTATCCGACGCTGTACAAGGGCACGGTGCCGTTCTGCATTGGCATGAGCATTTTCCTTTCGGGCTGCGCGTTGTTTCGCCAGGCGTGGCGCTTCAAAAACTGGCAGTCGTTCGTCACGCCTTCCGCGGTCAGTGCGCCAGCCTGCAGCGATGCGCTGGTGATCCATGTCTGGACCCCCAGCGGCACGGTTGACGACACTCTGGTGCGCAATCGGCTGCTCAATCGCTACATCGCCGCGGTTGATATCAATGGCGTGATTTCCGCCGGCCATGCGGCACTGGAATGTGGGCCGGACATTTATATCAGCCACTACCCGCAGGATGACATTGATCGCTCGGCGGGAGATTTTGTGCGGCTGTTGCGGGCGACGCCGAACAACGATGTGCCGGGCAGGTTTTTGCCTGACTACGCCAGCGAGGTCGGGGACTGGTGTCCGTCATCGGTGCAGGTCAGTTTTGCCCACTACGACGCCCGGCGACTGAATGCGTTTTGGGCGAATTATCGGCAGAACAGCACTTACAACCTGACCAGCCGTAACTGTTCCAGCGCGGTTGCGCATAGCCTTGAAGCGGCGCTGGAAGGCGCGATGAATCGCGGTCATTCGAGCATGCTCGATTTCGCCCGGATCATCATCAGCCCGGAATTCTGGGTCGCGGCGCAAGTGCGCAAGCGCGCAGAGGCCATGGCGTGGACGCCGGGGCTGGTGCTGGATTACGCGCGGGCGCTGCACGCCGCCATCGAACCGGCACCGCCGGGCTGGCACGGCATTTTCGCGGGAGCCAAGCGCGCTTGCGGTTATGTGGCAACGGCGTTGCGTGGCCGCGACGTGCATCCCGTGCAACCGCCATCCGTGGACAATCCCTCCGACAAATCCTGATCCGAGTCGCTGCAATCGCTGGCAAGCCAGCTCCCACAAGGGTGTGTGTCGTACGCAAAATTCACGTACGCCACAAAAACCTGTGGGAGCTGGCTTGCCAGCGATGGCGTCCTCTTATGCACCACAAAACCCCAGCCCATTAGCCAGCTAATTACCAAGCCTGCTAACTATTACGTTGACATTCGCTGCCTAGGCAGTAACATCCCGACATACATTCACTGCCTAGGCAGTTATCAGGTGCGCACATGAAGCATTTCACCCCAGACGAATTCAAGCATTGCCATCTCGGCCTGCTGCTCGGTCGTGCGGCGTTGCTCAAAGACCGGATCATCGACACCCACATGGAACCCCACGGCATCACCGCCGCGCAGTTCAAGGTGTTGATCATCATGGCCCAGTTCGGCGTCGACACCCCGGCCGAGCTGTGCCGGCACCTGTCGCTGGACAGCGGTTCGATGACGCGCATGCTCGATCGTCTGGAGCAGAAGGGCTTTCTGGTGCGCCAGCGCAGCGAAGGCGATCGCCGTCAGGTGCAACTCAAACTGACTGAACTAGGCCAGCAACTGGCCGATCGCCTGCCACACATCGGCGCCGACGCCATGAATGAACTGGCCGGCGCCATCTCCCGGGAAGAATTGAAAACCCTGGAGTACCTCCTCAAGAAAATTCTGCTGGCAGCCGGTGACCCGATCACTATCCAGCGCTTAGGTGAACACAATGAGCGGTAAAACCTTGCGCAGCAGCCTGACACTGCTGCTGTCGGCGATGATCCTCGCCGGTTGCGCCAATTACAGCGGCCTCGATACCAGCAACAGCAACCTCGATGCGAAGACCCTGAAAACCGGGCAATCGCTCAGCGGCGTAACCCTGTCGCCGGCCGCCTGGCCGAAAAGCGATTGGTGGACCAGCCTCGGCGATCCGCAGCTCGACGGTCTGATCCGCGAAGCCCTGCGCGACAGCCCGGACATGCAGATCGCCAGCGCTCGCGCGCATCAGGCCAACGCCGCCGCGTATGCCGCCGATGCCGCGCGCTATCCGACCCTCGATGCCAGCGCCGGGATTACCCGCTCGCGTCTGGCCAAGGATCAGGACCCGCGCGGGCAAGGCGATGCTTACGCCACCGTGCGTAATATCAGCGCGGGTTTCAATTACAACTTCGACCTGTGGGGCGGCCAGCGTGATGCGTGGGAAGCCGCGCTCGGTGAAGCGCGTGCCGCTGAAATCGACCGTCAGGCTGCGCAGTTGACGCTCGCCGCCGACGTCGCCCGAGCCTACAGCGATCTCGGCCAGGCGCACATCGTGTATGACCTGGCCAACGACGATCTCAAGCGCACCAAACAAATGCTCGATTTGAGTCAGCGTCGCCTCAGTTCGGGGATCGACAGCAACTACCAGTTCCAGCAGACGCAAAGCCTCGAAGCCAGCTCCGAAGCCAGCCTGATCGATGCGGAAAAACGCCTGAACAGCGCCAAGATCGCCTTGGCCGTGCTGCTCGGCAAAGGCCCGGATCGCGGCAATGAAATCGCCCGGCCGAATATCCTCCGGGCCAGCGCCGTGGCGTTGCCGTCGGTATTGCCGGCAGAGCTGCTCGGTCGCCGTCCGGATCTGGTCGCTGCGCGCTGGCGAGTTGAAGCCGCGAGCAAGGACATTGCTTCGGCCAAAACCCAGTTCTATCCGAACTTGAACCTGTCGGCTGCGGCTGGCGCGGAATCGCTGTTAGGTGACGCAATGTTCGGTTCGGCAAGTCGCTTCTTCAACATCGCGCCGACCATTTCGGTGCCGATCTTCGACGGCGGACGCCTGCGCGCCAACCTCGATGCGCGTGACGCCGATTACGATCTGGCGGTGGCGCAATACAACAAAAACCTGGTGAAAGCCCTCGGCGATGTCAGCGACACGATTAACCAGTTGCGTGACATCGGCCGGCAGATCGGCGCTCAGCAACACGCGACCGAGATCGCCCAGGATTCTTACAACACCGTGGTCCAGCGCTACGGTTCCGGCATCGGCAACTATCTCGACGTACTGAGCATCGAGCAGCAACTCCTTCAGGCCCAGCGCCAACTGGCCACCCTGAATGCCGAGCAGATCGATCTGTCGATTCAACTGATGCAAGCGCTGGGCGGCGGCTTCCAGGGTGAAACCCTGACCGCAGCCAACGCCACCCCAGCCACGCCGCACAACTAATTCAAGGTATCTGTCATGGCCACTGCCGAAAACACTCAAGCTCAAGACAACACCCCCGACACCGGCAACCCGCGCAAACGCAAAGTGATGCTGCTGACGCTGGCCGTTGTGGTGCTGCTCGCCATTGCCGGCGTGTGGGCGTATCACGAATTTATCGGGCGCTGGAACGAAAGCACCGATGATGCCTACGTCAACGGTAACGTGGTCGAGATCACGCCGCTGGTGACGGGCACCGTGGTGAGCATCGGTGCCGATGATGGCGATCTGGTGCATGAAGGCCAGGTGCTGATCAACTTCGACCCGAATGACGCTGAAGTCGGTCTGCAAAGTGCTCAGGCCAATCTGGCCCGCACCGTGCGTCAGGTGCGCGGCTTGTACAGCAACGTGGATGGCATGAAAGCCCAGGTCAACGCGCAACAGGCTGAAGTGCAGAAAGCCCAGGACAACTTCAACCGCCGGAAAAATCTGGCGGCTGGCGGGGCGATTTCCCAGGAAGAACTGTCCCATGCTCGCGACGATCTGACCTCGGCGCAAAATGCGCTGGCCAACGCCAGACAACAACTGAAAACCACCAGCGCGCTGGTCGATGACACCGTGGTTTCGTCGCACCCGGACGTGATGTCCGCCGCCGCGCAGCTGCGTCAGGCCTACCTGACCAATGCGCGCAGCACGCTGATTGCGCCGGTCACCGGTTACGTTGCCAAACGCACCGTGCAACTGGGTCAGCGGGTACAGCCGGGCACCGCGCTGATGGCGGTGATTCCGCTGGATCAACTGTGGATCGACGCCAACTTCAAGGAAACCCAGCTGCGTGACATGCGCATCGGTCAGCCAGTGGACATCGAATCGGACATCTACGGCAGCGACGTGAAATTCACCGGCACCATCGACAGCCTCGGCGCCGGTACGGGTAGCGCGTTCGCTCTATTGCCTGCGCAGAACGCCACCGGTAACTGGATCAAGATCGTGCAGCGTGTGCCAGTGCGGATTCACGTTAACGCCGAAGAACTGGCCAAACATCCGCTGCGCGTCGGTTTGTCGACCACGGTCGAGGTCAACCTGCATGACCAGAGCGGCCCGGTACTGGCGCAACAGCCGCCGCAAAAGGCGTCGTTCAGCACCAACGTCTACGACCGACAACTGGCCGAGGCCGACGCGATGATCGCCCAATTGATCCACGACAACAGCGCAGCGGCCAGCAAAACCGCGCAACGCTGATACCACCTCCTGTGAGTGAGAACTTCTGTGGCGAGGGGATTTATCCCCGTTGGGTCGCGAAGCGGCCCCGCTTTTGATCCAGAAAAGAGGGCCTGCTGCGCAGTCCAACGGGGATAAATCCCCTCGCCACAAAAGTCCGTTCCGTAGCGCCAAACCGGTTCCAAAGGATTCGCGATGAGCAATAACGCTTCTTTCACGCCGCCCAGCCTGTTGCTCAGCACCATCGGCCTGTCGCTGGCGACGTTCATGCAAGTGCTCGACACCACCATCGCCAACGTGGCGCTGCCGACTATTTCCGGCAACCTCGGGGTGAGTTCGGAGCAGGGCACCTGGGTCATTACTTCGTTTGCCGTGAGCAACGCGATTGCCCTGCCGCTGACCGGTTGGCTCAGCCGCCGCTTCGGCGAAGTGAAGCTGTTTCTATGGGCCACCGTCTTGTTTGTACTGGCCTCGTTCCTTTGCGGTATCTCGACTTCGATGCCGGAACTGATCGGCTTCCGCGTGCTGCAAGGTCTGGTCGCCGGGCCGTTATACCCGATGACGCAAACCCTGTTGATCGCGGTGTATCCGCCCGCCAGGCGCGGCATGGCCCTGGCGTTACTGGCAATGGTCACGGTGGTCGCGCCGATTGCCGGGCCGATTCTCGGTGGCTGGATCACCGACAGTTACAGCTGGCCGTGGATCTTCTTTATTAACGTGCCGATCGGCATTTTCGCGGTGATGGTGGTGCGGTCGCAGTTGGCCAAGCGCCCGGTGGTGACCAGTCATCAGCCGATGGATTACGTCGGTCTGATCACGCTGATCATTGGCGTTGGCGCGTTGCAGGTGATCCTCGACAAGGGCAATGACCTCGACTGGTTCGAATCAAACTTCATCATCATTGGCGCGGCAATTTCGGTGGTGGCGCTGGCGGTGTTCGTGATCTGGGAAATGACTGACCAGCATCCAGTGGTCAATCTGCGGCTGTTCGCCCACCGCAACTTCCGCATCGGCACGATTGTGTTGGTGTTGGGTTACGCCGGGTTCTTCGGTATCAACCTGATCCTGCCGCAGTGGCTGCAAACCCAAATGGGTTACACCGCGACCTGGGCCGGCCTGGCCGTGGCGCCCATCGGCATTTTGCCGGTGCTGCTGTCGCCGTTTGTCGGCAAGTACGCGCACAAATTCGACCTGCGCCTGCTGGCCGGGCTGGCGTTCCTGGCGATTGGCCTGAGCTGCTTCATGCGCGCCGGGTTTACCAACGAGGTGGACTTCCAGCACATCGCGCTGGTGCAACTGTTCATGGGCATCGGTGTGGCGCTGTTCTTCATGCCAACCCTGAGCATCCTGATGTCGGACTTGCCGCCAAGCCAGATCGCCGACGGTGCCGGGCTTGCGACTTTTCTGCGTACGTTGGGCGGTAGCTTTGCGGCGTCGTTGACTACCTGGATCTGGATTCGTCGGGCCGATCAGCACCATGCGTACATGAGCGAAAGCATCAGTACCTATGAGCCGGCCACGCGTGAGACTTTGAATTCATTGGGTGGGGCAGGGCAGTCGGCTTACGCGCAGATGGATCATATTCTGACGAGTCAGGCGTATATGTTGTCGACTGTGGATTACTTCACGTTGTTGGGGTGGGGGTTTATGGGGTTGATACTGATTGTGTGGCTGGCGAAGCCGCCGTTTGCCGCTAAAGCAGGGCCGGCTGCCAGCGGTCACTAAGATCAAAAGCCAAAATCAAAAGCCCCTCACCCTAACCCTCTCCCGGAGGGAGAGGGGACTGACCGAGTTGGATGTTCGAGCTACATCGACCTGAAATATCCAGTCGAACTCAAATCTTGAAAAGCACAGAGATCGGCTCCCTTTCCCCCTCGCCCCCTTGGGGGCGGTCCGACGTTTCGGGAGGGCTGGGGTGAGGGGGTAACAATCTTCAGTCGTGCGACAACCCCAACGGAGGCGCAAAATCAAAAGGCGCCAAAGCAAACCCACCTTCATCCACCTGCAAAGCCCAGCCCTGCCGATCCCAATCCCCCAACACAATCCGCTTCGCCGCCTGATCACCAAGCTGCAGCTTGTGGATCGCCGGCCGATGGGTGTGCCCATGAATCAGCGTCTTCACCCCGAATTCCTGCATGATCCGCGGCACTTCCTCCGGCGTGACATCGACAATGTCATTGGCCTTCATCCGTGTCTGCGCTCGGCTTTCGCTGCGCAGTTTGCGCGCGAGTTTGTGCCGGGTGCGCAATGGCAGGTTACGCAAAATGAACAGGCTGAGCGGGTTGCGCAGGTAACGACGCAACTTCATATAAGCCACGTCGCGGGTGCACAGGCTGTCGCCGTGCATCAGCAGCACTGGCTCGCCGTAGAACTGCACGACACTCGGGTCCTTCAATAATGTGCAGCCGGCCTCTTTGCAGAAAGCCTTGCCGAGCATGAAGTCGCGATTGCCGTGCATCAGAAATATCGCCGTGCCGCTGTCGCTGAGTTCGCGCAGGGCCTGGCAGATGGAACGCTGAAAGGGCGTCATGGCGTCGTCGCCAATCCACGCTTCGAAAAAGTCGCCAAGAATGTACAACGCACTCGCCGAGCGGGCGCGTCCGGCGAGCAAATCCAGAAACGCCCGGGTAATGTCCGGGCGCTCCTCTTCCAGATGCAAGTCTGAAATCAGCAGTATCACGCTTCGATGATCTCGGCTTTCTCGATGATCACGTCGTCTGCTGGTACGTCCTGATGGCCTGCCTTGGACGTGGTGGAAACGCCTTCGATCTTGTCGACAACGTCGGTGCCGGCAACCACTTTACCGAATACCGCGTAACCCCAACCCTGAGCGGTCTTGGCGGTGTGGTTGAGGAAACTGTTGTCGGTGGCGTTGATGAAGAACTGCGCCGATGCCGAATGCGGGTCCATGGTGCGAGCCATGGCCAGGGTGTACTTCTCGTTCTTCAGACCGTTGTCAGCTTCGTTCTGAATGCTTGGGCTCTTGTCTTTCTTTTCCTTCATGCCAGGCTCGAAACCGCCGCCCTGGATCATGAAACCCTTGATCACACGGTGGAACACGACGTTCTCGTAGTGACCCTTTTTAACGTATTCGATGAAGTTGGCCACGGTGATCGGGGCTTTTTCGTCGTTCAGTTCGATGACGATGTCACCGAAGTTAGTGGTCAATTTAACTTGAGTCATGATCGCTACTCTTTATAAGGAATTCGTGGGTATTGGGACCTACAGGCCCTTTACCGGTTCAGCCCGCAAGGGCCAAGGTGCGCAGTTTAGCGTGACAGGCGCGAATTTCGAGGCTGTTTTTCAAATCCCGGCGATTAAATGCATACCTTTTAGGCCCTGCTCTGTCAGGTGCTTGACAGCATCGGCTATGATAGCGGCTTTGTTTTGTCAGGCCTGTGTCCCGGCCGCGCACGTACGTTCAAGGATCCTATGAGCAAGCCCACTGTCGACCCTACCTCGAATTCCAAGACCGGCCCTGTCACGCCGGTCAATTTCCTGCGCCCGATCATCCAGGCGGACCTGGACTCGGGTAAGCACACGCAGATCGTCACCCGTTTCCCGCCTGAGCCCAACGGCTACCTGCACATCGGTCACGCCAAGTCGATCTGCGTGAACTTCGGCCTGGCCCAGGAGTTCGGCGGCGTCACCCACCTGCGTTTCGACGACACCAACCCGGCCAAAGAAGACCAGGAATACATCGACGCGATCGAAAGCGACGTCAAATGGCTGGGCTTTGAGTGGTCCGGCGAAGTGCGCTACGCCTCGCAGTATTTCGACCAGTTGCACGACTGGGCGGTCGAGCTGATCAAGGCCGGCAAAGCCTACGTCGACGATCTGACCCCGGAGCAAGCCAAGGAATACCGTGGCAGCCTGACCGAGCCGGGCAAGAACAGCCCGTTCCGCGACCGTTCGGTCGAAGAGAACCTCGACTGGTTCGCCCGCATGCGTGCTGGTGAGTTCCCGGACGGCGCCCGTGTGCTGCGCGCGAAGATCGACATGGCTTCGCCGAACATGAACCTGCGCGATCCGATCATGTACCGCATCCGCCACGCGCATCACCATCAGACCGGTGACAAGTGGTGCATCTACCCGAACTACGACTTCACCCACGGTCAGTCGGACGCCATCGAAGGCATCACGCACTCGATCTGCACCCTGGAATTCGAAAGCCATCGTCCGCTGTACGAATGGTTCCTCGATGCGCTGCCAGTGCCGGCCCACCCGCGTCAGTACGAATTCAGCCGTCTGAACCTGAACTACACGATCACCAGCAAGCGCAAGCTCAAGCAGTTGGTTGACGAGAAACACGTGTTTGGCTGGGATGACCCGCGCATGTCGACGCTGTCGGGTTTCCGTCGTCGCGGCTACACCCCGGCGTCGATCCGTAACTTCTGCGACATGGTCGGCACCAACCGTTCCGACGGCGTGGTCGATTTCGGCATGCTCGAGTTCAGCATCCGTCAGGACCTGGACCAGAACGCGCCGCGTGCCATGTGCGTGCTGCGTCCGTTGAAGGTAGTGATCACCAACTACCCGGAAGACCAGGTCGAGAACCTCGAACTGCCGCGTCATCCGCAGAAAGAAGAGCTCGGCGTGCGCGCTCTGCCGTTCGCCCGTGAAATCTACATCGACCGTGATGACTTCATGGAAGAGCCGCCAAAAGGCTACAAGCGCCTCGAGCCAAATGGCGAAGTGCGTCTGCGTGGCAGCTACGTGATCCGTGCCGACGAAGCGATCAAGGACGCCGACGGCAACATCGTCGAGCTGCGTTGCTCGTACGACCCGGAAACCCTCGGCAAGAATCCTGAAGGCCGCAAGGTCAAAGGCGTGGTGCACTGGGTGCCGGCCGCTGCCAGCGTCGAGTGCGAAGTGCGTCTGTACGATCGTCTGTTCCGTTCTCCGAACCCGGAGAAGGCTGAAGACAGCGCGAGTTTCCTCGACAACATCAACCCTGATTCACTGCAAGTACTCACCGGTTGTCGTGCCGAGCCTTCGTTGGGCAACGCACAGCCGGAAGACCGTTTCCAGTTCGAGCGCGAAGGTTACTTCGTCGCGGATATCAAGGACTCGAAACCGGGCGCACCGGTATTCAACCGTACCGTGACCCTGCGCGATTCGTGGGGCCAGTGATTCAGTCTTAAGGAATGAACGTGCTTTCGATCTACAACACGCTCACCAAGAGCAAAGAAGTTTTCAAGCCGCTGGATGGCAACAAGGTGCGCATGTACGTCTGCGGGATGACCGTGTACGACTACTGCCACCTCGGCCACGGCCGCAGCATGGTCGCGTTCGACCTGGTGACCCGCTGGTTGCGGTTCAGCGGTTACGACCTGACCTACGTGCGCAACATCACCGACATCGACGACAAGATCATCAATCGCGCCAACGAGAACGGTGAATCGTTCGAAGCGTTGACCGAGCGCATGATCGCCGCGATGCACGAAGATGAAGCGCGCCTGAACATCCAGAAGCCGGACATGGAGCCGCGTGCCACCGATCACATTCCGGGTATGCACGCGATGATCCAGACCCTGATCGACAAGGGTTACGCCTACGCCCCGGGCAATGGCGACGTGTACTACCGCGTCGGCAAGTTCATGGGTTACGGCAAGCTCTCGCGCAAGAAGATCGAAGACCTGCGCATCGGTGCGCGGATCGAGGTCGACGAAGCCAAGGAAGATCCGCTGGACTTCGTGCTGTGGAAGGGCGTCAAGCCGGGCGAGCCAAGCTGGGAATCGCCGTGGGGCGCCGGGCGTCCGGGCTGGCACATCGAGTGCTCGGTGATGTCCACCTGCTGCCTGGGTGAGACGTTCGATATTCATGGCGGCGGCAGCGATCTTGAGTTCCCGCACCACGAAAACGAAATCGCCCAGAGCGAAGCGGCCACTGGCAAGACCTACGCCAACGCATGGATGCATTGCGGCATGATTCGCATCAATGGCGAGAAGATGTCCAAGTCCTTGAACAACTTCTTCACCATCCGCGACGTGCTCGACAAGTACCACCCGGAAGTCGTGCGTTACCTGCTGGTGTCGAGCCACTACCGCAGCGCGATCAACTACTCGGAAGACAACCTCAAGGACGCCAAAGGCGCACTCGAGCGTTTCTACCACGCGTTGAAAGGCCTGCCGAACGTCGCTCCTGCCGGCGGCGAAGCGTTCGTCGAGCGTTTCACCAACGTGATGAACGACGACTTCGGCACACCCGAAGCCTGCGCCGTGCTGTTCGAGATGGTGCGCGAGATCAACCGTCTGCGTGAGAGCGATCTGAACGCGGCGGCCGGTCTGGCGGCACGTCTGAAAGAACTGGCCAGCGTGCTCGGTGTGTTGCAGCTTGAGGCTGATGACTTCTTGCAGGCCGGCGCTGAAGGGCGGGTTGATGCCGCTGAAGTTGACGCGCTGATTGCTGCGCGCCTGGCCGCACGTGCCGGCAAAGACTGGGCCGAATCCGACCGCATCCGCGACCAGCTCACCGCCATGGGCGTTGTGCTGGAAGACGGGAAGGGCGGGACGACTTGGCGTCTGGCTGACTGATTGTTGTAATTGCAGAAGACAAAACCCGCCGTGTGCGGGTTTTTGTTTTTCTGCTGGTTGGGGGATTTGTGCTGTTCTGAGATTACGCCCTCACCCTAACCCTCTCCCCCAGGAGAGGGGACTGATTGGGGATGCTTCAGAAATACATCGACCTGAAACTGATGTGCTGAATCCATAATCAACTCGGTCATTCAGGTCGATGTATAGCGCCAGACACCTCGGTCGGCTCCCTCTCCCTCCGGGCGGTCCGACGTTTCGGGAGGGCTGGGGTGAGGGGGTTGCTTTCGGTGTCCGCATACGTCTTGATGTCGGCCACGCGTTCAGCCGGATGCTGAACAGCGACGATCATGAAAGGGAAAAAAATCATGGCCAATCACTATCGCGAACTTCTGGCAACCCCCGGCGCCACCGGGCTGGTGCTCGCGAGCGCCATCGCCCGTCTGCCTCAGGCAATGATCGGCATCGGCATCATCACCATGCTGGTGCAGCAGACCGGTGTGTATTGGCTGGCCGGCGCAGTCGCCGGTGTGTTCACCCTTGCCAATGCACTGCTCGGCCCATACATCTCGAAACTGGTGGATCAACGCGGCCAGAGTCGCGTGCTGCCCGTCGTGACGGCGTTCAGCATTGGCATGTTGCTGGCGCTGATCCTCGCCGTGTACCTCAAGGCGCCCACCGTACTGCTGTTTATTCTGGCGGCACTGGCAGGAACGATGCCGAGCATGCCGTCGATGATCAGAGCGCGTTGGTCGCAGCTGTTCCGTGGCAAGCCACTGTTGCACACGGCGTTCTCTCTGGACACCGTGCTGACTGAACTGGCCTACATCATCGGCCCACCGCTGGCGATTGGCTTGAGCGTGAGCTTCTTTGCCGAAGCCGGGCCGCTGGTAGCGGTTGTGTTGCTGGCGGTCGGGGTGACCGCGTTTCTGATGCAGCGCCGGACCGAACCGAAAGTGGTGGTGGGCAATCGCGGCAGCAAAGGCTCCACGCTGCTTATTCCCGGCGTGCGCACCATCGTTCTCGCGCTGCTGGCGATGGGGGTGATTGGTGGGGCGATCGACGTGGCGGTTGTGGCGTTCGCCAATGCACAGGGCTGGCCCGAATCCGCCACGTTCATCCTTGCGTCCTACGCGCTCGGTTCGTTGGTCGCAGGTCTCACGTTTGGTGCGTTGAGGATTTCCTTGCCGATAGAAAAGCAGTTCTTCATCGGGATATTGGTTACCGCCGTCACAGGCGTATTGCCGATTTTCTCAACGGACGTTTATGTCCTGTCGCTGATGCTGTTTATTGCCGGAATGTCGTTTGCGCCGACCATGGTCGTGGTAATGAATCTGGGCACGATCATTCTTCCGCCGTCGCGGATCACCGAAGGCCTGACGTGGATGACCACCGGCATCAGCATTGGCGTGGCGCTGGGAGGCATGCTTTCGGGGCCGGTGATCGATGCTTATGGGGCACGTGCGGGGTTTGGCGTGGCGATTGGTGCAGGGGGGATGATGATGGTGGTTGTGCTGGTTGGGTTGCGTACATTGGGTGCGGTCTCAACTACGAGGGTTGAGGCGGTCCATTAATAATTGGCAGTATTCGGAATTTCCCCTCACCCTAGCCCTCTCCCCCTGGAGAGGGGACTGATTGGGGGATGCTCACGAAATCTGGGGACCTGAAAGTCTTGCTCTGAATCCATAATCAACTGGTTTTTTCAGGTCGATGTAAAACGCCAGACACCTCGGTCGGCTCCCTCTCC
Organism: Pseudomonas sp. TWP3-1; assembly: GCF_049896625.1. Classification (NCBI taxonomy): domain Bacteria; kingdom Pseudomonadati; phylum Pseudomonadota; class Gammaproteobacteria; order Pseudomonadales; family Pseudomonadaceae; genus Pseudomonas; species Pseudomonas sp. TWP3-1. The sequence goes on along the minus strand of NZ_JAFCUQ010000012.1, from coordinate 114,267 downwards.
TGGGGGAGAGGGCTGGGGTGAGGGTGGCGCAATCGCTTGTAAAGAGTATTGCGGCTAACCCCCAACCGCCGCGCCAGATGGGAAATATTCCCCCCGGCCAACTGCAATTCCCGATTCAACGCTTCGACATCATTCAGATCCACCGCCAGTGGCGGTGGCACTTCAACCGGCTCCATCTCCAGATCCACAAAAAAATCATCCGGCAAATGCTCCGGCCGCACCGGTTGTTCCTCGGCCATGGCCAGTGCCACCTGCATCACACTGCTCACCTGACGCAAATTCCCCGGCCACGGATGCCGCTCGAACAAGTCCAGCACCTCGCGGCTCAGCCCCGCCCACTGCGACGGCTCGCGATGTTGTTCCCACAGCCGTTTAAATAACGCCTGTTTATCCGAGCGCTCTCTTAGCGGCGGCAGTTCGAGGGTCAAGCCGCCAATTCGGTAATACAAATCCTCGCGAAACCGACCCAACTGCACCTGTTCACGCAAAGAGCGATTGGTCGCAGAAATAATCCGCAAATCGACCGCGAATACCTCGCTGCTGCCCACCGGCTGCACGCAACGTTCCTGCAACACCCGCAGCAGCCGCGCCTGCGTCGGCAACGGCATATCGCCAATCTCGTCGAGAAACAGCGTGCCTTTGTCAGCCTTGCGAATCAGCCCGATGCTGCCTTTCTGATTGGCCCCGGTAAACGCACCTTTCTCATAACCAAACAACTCGGACTCGACCAATTCGGCGGGGATCGCCGCACAGTTCACCGCGATAAACGCCTGTTTGCTGCGCGAGCTGGCCTGATGCAGGGCTTTGACGAACACTTCCTTGCCGACCCCGGTTTCGCCGTGGATCAGCAGCGGAATATCTTTTTCCAGCAAACGCTCAGCCTGACGCACGGCTTTTTCCACGCGACTGTCACCGAAATGCAAGGTATTGAGGCTGATGACGTTAGAAGCGGGGACTTTGTGTTCAACAAACAGTCGCGGTTGAATCGGCACCTGTTTAGGGCGCTTCAACATGCACTGGAAACGGTTGCGGCCAGACGTCTGCAAGGCGAACGGCAAACCTTCAGGCTGATTGAGCAATTCCAGCAACGACACCTTGAACAGGCTCTCGACACTGACCCGCGACAGCCGCACGCCCAGCAGGTTATCGGCTCGGCGGTTGGCCGAAAGCACTTGGCCGCTCTCATCGAAGATCAACAAGCCGGCCCACTGGCTGTCGAGGTTGTTCAAACCGGTGTTGAAAGTCAGTTGAAAGTGCTGGCCGTGGAACAGGTTGAGGATCAGCCGGTTTTCCACGGTCTGGCTCATCATCTTGACCATGCCGAGGGTGTGCGAGGGCGGCAGGTAGCTGTCGCTGGACACATCCAGCACCGCAATAACCTTGCGTTCGGCATCGAAGATCGGCGCGGCGGAACCGGTCATGAAGCGGTTGGCTTTGAGGAAGTGTTCATCGTGTTCGATATGCACCGCCTGCTCGCAGGCCAGCGCGGTGCCGATCGCGTTTGTGCCGCTCGCGCGTTCGATCCAACTGGCGCCAGCCTGAAACCCGCGCGCCAGGCTCGGTTCGATAAAGCGTTGCGTGCCCCACGACGTCAGCACCTGGCCCTGATTGTCGGCGAGCATGATCAGGCAGTTGGAATTGCTCAGAATGTTTTCGTAGTAGGGCAGCACTTCCTGGTGGGTGGTCTGCACCAGTGAGTGATGGCTTTCGAGCAGCTGCGCGATGCCAGCGGCGGGCAGTTGATCGAACGACGGCGTGCTTTGATGATCGAGACCGAACGCGCGGCAACGTGACCAGGAATCCTGGACGATGGCGTCGTGGGATAACGCGGAAGCGGGTGCGACCATGGCAGTCAGCCTCTGAAGGGCATTTTTATTATTGTTATTGCACAGCGCCTGCGGGGCGCGGCAGTGCATAGAGTGTTGTTCACTATTGTTCATTGTCAATCGCTGAACTGTTCAAATGTGTTCAGCAATGAAGGTGGTTTAACCGCCGTTTCGGCGATTTTCACGACAAATCAACAGCTTGCCTTTTCTGGCACGAATGTCGCTCTAGTGCACAGGTCGCTTGACTCCAATAATAAAAAGGCCGAGCCATGTCACTCACCCTGGAGCACGTCAGCCGCACCGTCGAAGGCCAGATCTGGATCGACGATGCCTGCCTGAAATTCGAACCCGGTTCGTTTAACGTTTTGCTCGGGCGCACGCTGTCCGGCAAGACCAGTCTGATGCGCCTGATGGCCGGGCTGGACAAGCCCGACAGCGGCCGCGTCCTGATGAACGGCGTCGACGTCACCCAACGTCCGGTGCGTTTGCGCAACGTGTCGATGGTGTATCAGCAGTTCATCAATTACCCGACCATGACCGTGTTCGAGAACATCGCCTCACCGTTGCGTCAGGCCGGGATTTCCAACGAACAGATCCATAGCAAAGTGCTGGAAACCGCGAAGATGCTGCGCATCGAGAAGTTTCTCCAGCGCTACCCGCTGGAACTCTCCGGCGGTCAGCAGCAGCGCACGGCGATGGCGCGGGCGCTGGTCAAGGACGCCGAGCTGATTCTGTTCGACGAGCCGCTGGTCAACCTTGACTACAAGCTGCGCGAAGAGCTGCGTCAGGAAATGCGCGAGCTGTTCAAGCTCCGGCACACCATCGCCATCTACGCCACCACCGAACCCAACGAAGCGCTGGCATTGGGCGGCACTACGACCATTCTTCACGAAGGCCGGGTGATCCAGAGCGGCGTCTCCACCGAGGTCTATCACCAGCCACAATCGGTTCTGGCGGCGGAGTTGTTTTCCGAGCCGCCGATCAACCTGATGCCGGGGCGGATTGCCGGTAACGAAGTGAGTTTCGCCAATTTCGTGCACTTCCCGTTGAACGTCGATCTGCGCCCGGTGGGCGAGGGCGAGTTCCGTTTTGGCGTGCGCCCGAGCCACATCTCGCTGGTGCCGAGCAACGACGATGATCTGGAACTGGCGGTAACCGTCGAAGTGGCCGAGATCAGCGGTTCGGAAACCTTCCTGCATGTGCGTAACGAGCATTTCCTGCTGGTGTTGCACCTGCCCGGCGTCCACGAATACGACGTCGACGCGCCGATTCGTATCTACATTCCCACCCATAAACTGTTTGTGTTCGATGCGCAGGGCCGTCTGGTGCAAGCACCGGGTCGGCGTATCGCGAGGGTCGCCTGATGGCCGAGATCCGTTTGCACCACCTCGCCCACAGCTACAGCAAAACCCCGGCGGGACCTGAGGATTACGCAATCCGCGAGATGGATCACATCTGGCAGCAGGGCGGCGCCTATGCCTTGCTCGGTCCTTCCGGTTGCGGCAAATCGACCTTGCTCAACATCATTTCCGGCCTGCTCAGTCCGTCCCAGGGCAAAGTCTTGTTCGACGGCAAAGAGGTCAACGACCTTACGCCGGAGAAGCGCAACATCGCGCAGGTTTTCCAGTTTCCGGTGGTCTACGACACCATGACCGTGTTCGATAACCTCGCATTCCCTCTGCGCAATCAGGGCATGGCCGAGGCAAAAGTGCACAGCAAGGTGCAGGAAATTGCCGAAGTCCTCGACTTGCAAAACCTGCTGAGCAAGAAGGCGAGCAACCTCACGGCCGACGAAAAGCAGAAAGTCTCCATGGGCCGTGGACTGGTGCGCGACGACGTATCGGCGATCCTGTTCGATGAGCCGTTGACGGTGATCGACCCGCACCTGAAGTGGAAACTGCGGCGCAAGCTCAAGCAGATCCACGAGCAGTTCAACATCACCATGGTCTACGTCACCCACGATCAACTGGAGGCCTCGACATTCGCCGACAAGATCGCGGTGATGTACGGCGGCCAGATCGTGCAGTTCGGCACGCCACGGGAATTGTTCGAGCGCCCGAGCCACACTTTTGTCGGCTATTTCATCGGCAGTCCCGGGATGAACCTGATCGAGGTGCAGCCGCAGCCGGGAGGCGTCGGTTTCAACTCGACCCATCTGCCACTGTCCGAAGGCTTGCAACGGCATATCGAGCACGGGCACTGGAAGAACCTCAAGGTCGGCATCCGTCCCGAGTTCATTCACGTATGGGACGAGCCGTTTGATGACGCGATGCAGGCACGGGTCGTACACGTCGAAGACCTCGGCACCTACAAGATCATGACCCTCGACCTCGATGGCGCGCCGCTGAAAGTACGTCTCGCCGAAGACAAACCGGTGCCGCAGAGCACGGCGTATATCAGCTTTCCGGCGCAGTGGCTGATGGTCTATGCCGATGAAGTCCTGCTCGATACCGCCGGCGACAACGAGGTGCTGTCATGAACAAAGTGCAGAACAACAAGGCCTGGTGGCTGGTGTTGCCGGTGTTCCTGCTGGTGGCATTCAGTGCCGTGATCCCGATGATGACCGTGGTCAACTATTCGGTGCAGGACATCTTTGATCAGTCGAGCCGCTACTTTGTCGGCGCCGATTGGTACAAGCAGGTGCTGCTCGACCCACGCCTGCATGATTCGCTGCTGCGCCAGTTCATCTACTCGGCGTGCGTGCTGCTGATCGAAATTCCGCTGGGTATTGGCATTGCCCTGACCATGCCGACCAAGGGCCGCTGGTCGTCGGTGGTGTTGATCGTGCTGGCGATTCCGCTGCTGATTCCGTGGAACGTGGTCGGCACGATCTGGCAGATCTTCGGCCGCGCCGATATCGGTTTGCTCGGGTCGAGCCTTAACGCGATGGGCATCAGCTACAACTACGCGGCCAACACCATGGACGCCTGGGTGACGGTGCTGGTGATGGACGTCTGGCACTGGACTTCATTGGTGGCGCTACTGTGTTTCTCCGGACTGCGCGCAATTCCCGACGTGTATTACCAGGCCGCGCGGATTGATCGGGCCTCGGCCTGGGCGGTGTTCCGCCACATTCAGTTGCCCAAGCTGAAAAGCGTGCTGCTGATCGCGGTGATGTTGCGCTTCATGGACAGTTTCATGATTTACACCGAGCCGTTCGTGCTCACCGGCGGCGGGCCGGGTAATGCCACGACCTTCTTGAGTCAGACCCTGACCCAGATGGCTGTAGGGCAATTCGACCTGGGGCCGGCGGCAGCATTCTCGCTGGTGTACTTCCTGATCATCCTGCTGGTTTCGTGGCTGTTCTACACCGCCATGACCCACAACGATGCCAACCGCTGAGGCCCGGCCATGAGCAAAAGAAAGCTTATTCCGTTGCTGATCTACATCCTGTTCCTGCTGGTGCCGATCTACTGGCTGCTGAACATGTCGTTCAAGAGCAATACCGAAATCCTCAGCGGTCTGACACTTTTCCCACAGGATTTCACGCTGGCGAACTACAAGGTGATCTTCACCGACCCGAGCTGGTACACCGGTTATCTCAACTCGCTGTACTACGTCAGTCTCAACACGATTATTTCACTGAGCGTGGCGTTGCCGGCGGCGTATGCGTTCTCGCGTTATCGCTTTCTCGGCGACAAGCACCTGTTCTTCTGGCTGCTGACCAACCGCATGGCGCCGCCGGCAGTGTTTCTGCTGCCGTTCTTTCAGCTGTATTCGTCGATTGGCTTGTTCGACACGCACATCGCCGTGGCACTTGCGCACTGCTTGTTCAACGTGCCGCTGGCGGTATGGATTCTTGAAGGCTTCATGTCCGGCGTACCCAAGGAAATCGACGAAACCGCCTATATCGACGGCTACAGTTTTCCCAAGTTTTTCGTGAAGATTTTCATCCCGCTGATCGGCTCCGGCATCGGGGTGACGGCGTTTTTCTGCTTCATGTTTTCCTGGGTCGAACTGTTGCTGGCGCGCACCCTGACTTCGGTGAATGCCAAGCCGATCGCGGCGGTAATGACGCGCACGGTCTCGGCGTCGGGTATCGACTGGGGTGTACTGGCGGCGGCGGGAGTGTTGACTATTCTCCCCGGCATGCTGGTGATCTGGTTTGTTCGCAACCACGTGGCCAAGGGCTTTGCCCTGGGCCGGGTCTGAGGATCTGATGATGGAATGGATGAGCTGGACCGTCCCCACGGCCATATTTTTCATTGTGATTGGTTTGATCCTGGTGGGCATGACCACTTGGGAACTGCGCTCGCCGAGCATTCTGCGGCGCGGATTTTTGCCGATTGCCACTACCCGTGGCGATCGCTTGTTTATCGGTCTTCTCGGCAGCGCCTACCTGCATTTGCTGGTAATCGGCGTCACCGACTGGAGCATCTGGGTAGCGTCCGCGTTGTCCCTGGTGTGGCTGTTGGCTGTGATGCGTTGGGGCTAGTCGAATCGCTCGGCAACTGTGCTCCACAACTTAAACAGGAGGTCTCTATGTTCGACAAAAACAATAAGCTGCGACATAGCATTTCATTGGCAGCCATGCTGGCACTCAGCGGTTTGAGCGCATCCGCGTGGGCCGATGCCTACGAAGATGCGGCGAAAAAATGGGTCGGCAGTGAATTCAAACCCTCGACCCTGACGGCCGAGCAACAGCTTGAGGAATTGAAGTGGTTCATCAAAGCTGCCGAGCCGTTTCGCGGGATGGAAATCAAGGTGGTTTCGGAAACCCTGACCACCCACGAATATGAATCCAAAGTGCTGGCCAAGGCCTTCACCGAAATCACCGGGATCAAGCTGACCCACGACCTGGTGCAAGAAGGCGATGTGGTGGAAAAACTGCAGACAGCGATGCAGTCGGACAAGACGATTTATGACGGCTGGGTCAACGATTCGGATTTGATCGGCACGCACTTTCGCTACGGCAAAACCGAGTCGATTACCGACCTGATGGCTAACGAGGGCAAGAATTTCACTTCTCCGACACTTGATCTCAAGGACTTTATCGGCATCTCGTTCACCACTGCGCCGGACGGCAAGATTTACCAATTGCCCGACCAGCAGTTCGCCAACCTGTACTGGTTCCGCGCCGACTGGTTCGAACGCGCGGACCTCAAGGCGAAGTTCAAGGAAAAGTACGGCTACGAATTGGGCGTGCCGGTGAACTGGTCGGCCTATGAAGACATCGCCAAATTCTTCAGCGAAGACGTCAAGGAAATCGACGGCAAACGCATCTACGGGCACATGGACTACGGCAAGAAAGATCCGTCGCTGGGCTGGCGCTTCACCGATGCCTGGTTCTCCATGGCCGGCGGCGGCGACAAAGGCTTGCCGAACGGCTTGCCGGTGGACGAGTGGGGTATTCGCGTCGAGGACTGCCATCCGGTCGGCTCCAGCGTGACCCGTGGCGGCGATACCAATGGCCCGGCGGCGGTGTTCGCGACCACCAAGTACGTCGACTGGATGAAAAAATACGCGCCACCGGAAGCGGCGGGCATGACCTTCTCCGAGTCCGGCCCGGTGCCGTCGCAAGGCAATATCGCCCAGCAGATTTTCTGGTACACCGCGTTCACCGCCGACATGACCAAACCGGGGTTGCCGGTGGTCAACGCCGACGGCACGCCGAAATGGCGCATGGCGCCGTCGCCGAAAGGCCCGTACTGGGAAGAGGGGATGAAGCTCGGTTATCAGGACGTGGGTTCGTGGACGTTCCTCAAATCGACGCCTGAAAAACAGAAACTTGCGGCCTGGCTGTACGCGCAGTTCGTGACCTCGAAAACCGTATCGCTGAAGAAAACCATCGTCGGCCTGACGCCGATTCGCGAGTCGGATATCAACTCGCAAGCCATGACCGACCTCGCGCCGAAACTCGGCGGTCTGGTCGAGTTCTACCGCAGCCCCGCGCGTGTGCAGTGGTCGCCGACCGGCACCAACGTGCCGGACTACCCACGTCTGGCGCAACTGTGGTGGAGCCACATCGCCGAAGCCGCCAGCGGCGACAAGACCCCGCAACAGGCACTCGACGGCCTGGCCAAGGATCAGGACGCGATCATGACCCGTCTGGAACGCTCTAAAGTGCAACCGACCTGCGGTCCGAAAATGAACCCCGAGCGCGACGCGCAATACTGGTTCGATCAACCAGGCGCACCAAAACCGAAACTGGCCAACGAGAAGCCAAAAGGCGAAACCGTGAGCTACAACGAACTCCTGAAATCGTGGGAGGCGGCGCGCAAGTAAGCGTTTTTTGTGGGACTGAACGGCACCGAGAGGTGCCGTTTTTTTAGCGCTCGATTTCACGTGTCAAGGCCCGGCGCACGGTTTTCAGGATGGCGGGTTCGAAGGCGTTATGCCCTGCGTGCAGCAACCGGCAATGGATGTTCATGCGCTCGCGCAACCAGCGCACGCTGGCCATGCCGTGGACGTCGCGGATGCCTTGAATGATCAGGGTGTTGTCGTTGAGGCTCAGGTCTTCGTCCTTCGCGGTGAAGAAGTAACCGTTCAAGTGATAGTGCAATTCGAGACGGATCGCGCGAACGGCATGTTCGTCGGCAAAGTCCTCGATGGTGCTGTCCTGGATGGTTTGCCCGGAGCGGCGCATGATCGCCTTCAACCATTCGATGGCGGCGTGGTGTTGTTGTGTCGGGCAGCCGTCGGTGAGTATCCGATAGAGCTCTTTGGCGCGCTTGTGCGCAGGCACCGAAGTGACTTCCGATAACTCCGCATCAAGCGCTTGATCGTATGCGCGGACGTTGGCCGGAAACGGTACAAACAGCGACACCAGCGTGGTTTTCAGCACCGCGTGCGGGTAGCGCTGTTGATACTGAATCGCCAGCCAACTGCCCCATGAGACACCCAGCACGCTGATTTTGTCGAAGCCGAAATGCTCGCGTAAGGCGTCGATGTCCTCGACGCAGAGGCCGGTGTTGTTATCCCGTAGTTCGCCCGCAGGCATTGATCGACCGCAGCCGCGCTGGTCGCTCAGGATGATGTCGAAGCAGCGCAAATCGAAGAATTGCAGATGATGCAGGCTGCAGCGACCGCCGGGCCCGCCATGCAGGAAAAACACCGGTTCGGCGCCAGGTGTTCCATGGCGTTCCCAGTAGAGTTGATGGCGGTCACTGGTCATGTAGCAGCCTCGACTGTGCGTTGAGCAGGTCATGTTGTTGGCACCGTCAGGCGATAGAACTGGAACAGTTCGGCTTGGCCAGAGCGCCCCGCGACGCACGACTGCAAGTGCAGATTGAGTGTCGCGGCCAGCCAGGACACGGCAATCAAGACCGGCGTATGGCCGAAGATCAGGATCGTGCCGCCAGGCCGCACGCAGTGGACCAGCGACTCGAATACGCACTGGGCTTGCCGGCGAGTCAGGACCTCGGCGTTCAGGAAACGCAGGATCAATACGTCGCAATGGATGCCTGCATCGGTGGCATCAGCCGCATCGAGGCAGCGAAAGTCGACGGGCAATGCCGCATGCTGCCGTCGCGCGTGCTCGATCATTGAAGCTGAACGATCAGAGGCGAGAAAGCGGCAGTCGGGCAGCGAACTTGCCAGGTGCGCAATGAATTCGCCAGTCGAGCAGGCCGGGTCATAAATCAATCTACCTGGCGTCACCAGTGTCCGCAGCAACGCAGCGCAATACTCGCGCAAATGGGCTTCGTCAGCGTTCAGTCCTGTGGCCAGCGCCTCGCTGCATTGCCAGAACCCGGGCGGGCAAACGGCCTCTTGGTCAACACGGTCAATCAATGCAAAGGGAAACTGAATCTCACTGCCAGGCGTGCCGCGTGCGGCATCCAGCGCCGCGATTTTTTCCGCTGGCGAGACCGTTTGAAAGTACATCGCCAGACCTTCATTTCCCCACTGCGACTCGACATGCGGCCCCAGCAACATCGAGGGTTTCAGCGCACTGCTCGAATGCCAACGACCGTTGTCCGCGCGTTGAAGAACTTTGCGGCCAACCCAGTCGCGACCCGCCACGCGCAGGAAAAACACCTGGTGTAGCCCGTTGGCCACAGGCTCGATATAGCAACTCAACACACCGGACTTGTTGATGTGGCTTGCCATGGACAGCCCCAGCGCACGCTCTCGAGCGTGATCGATTTCCACGTTCATCGGCGGTGCGCCTCTAGACGGCGACCGCGGACTTGCGGGATGACAACGTTGCCGCTGGACACCACAAAGAAGCGCTCAAGGCCCGGAATGACGACGTTGGCCAGCGTGGTACCCAGTTCGGTCTGCTTGAGAATGCAAACGCCTGGCGTGCGTCCGTGGTTGTGCAGATCGCGCAACAAGTAGTCAACCTGCTCGGCCAGGGACGCTTGTTCAACGGGATCGCGCAGTGTCACCTCGCGATGTGGGCACACATGCAGTAATGCATGCGGATCGAACCGTACGCAGCGCAGCAGTCGCGGGAAATGCACCAGATGCCGCTGTGCATTGCCCAAAGATTTTCGGTATTCGGTTTGCGTCGCAGCGAGATGCAGTTGCACCAGTTCGCTCAGCGCCCGCCATGCCGCGTGGCGGGCATCGAGTGAGCAACCGGTACCAAACACACGTGGCAGCGCGCCGGGTGCGCTGGAGAAGGCCAAAAAGGTTCGCGCCTTGAATTCGTTACTGATATCCAGCAATACGATAGAGCCGCCGATCTCTTGCTCGGCATCCGCCCATGAACGGCCGAGGCTGTCGCTCTGATCGAGGCGTGCCACCCGGCGTAGCGGCAAATGGTTCTGGTAGTAAAAGTGATTCAGCAGGAACAGCGAGAGCGCATCGCGTTCGATGCATTCATTGGCAGCGTGCAGTACCGCTTCGTAATAGCTCGCGCCGATCGCGGTGCCGCTGTTGCTGGCGTAGCGTTGCAGAGCACGGTAGTTGGTGGTGTCTCGGGTAAAGCGCTGCTGGATATACGCAGGCGAGGTAAGGGCCAGCGGATAGGAAAACTCGACTGTTTGTGCTGGACAGGTGTAGGTGCGACAAGCAATCCCACGGTTTTGCTGCCCGGCAACCAGACGCAGTACCGAGTCATCGGCAAACAGCGAGGTGTCGGAAAAATAGCGGCCTGTCTGATAGTGCGCATCGGCAGGGCGCAGGTCGTCGCTCCAATAATGTTCGAGGGTTTCGTAGAGTGCGCCGAGGCGCGCATGTTCGGCATAGCCTTTGCCTGCTCCGCGGGCCTGGCGACCATGGCTGTCGCGCAAGATCGCCTGTACGCAGACGACATTGCGGCCGAGTGTCCGGGTGGTCGAAGCAATGCCCAGCCGGAACAGCTCGGCATCGATACGCTGTTGTGCCTGATCCGCCGTCAGCTCGCGCTCGGCAATCCTTGTGTTGTCCATGATTCCCTTCCTGTAAAAGAAAACGGGGGCGTGAAGCCCCCGTTTTTTGTTACTCGGCGTCCAGTTCGGTGCGCTCTTCTTCAGTCAGTTGCAGCGCTTCGATCTGCTCCGGTGTCGGGGTTTGTTCCTCGTCGAGTTCAACGATCGGATTGGCGTTGGCGCTTCCCATGTAGCCCATGTGTGTTGCTCCTTTTCGGTTGGTTGGATGTGCTGTTTCAAGCACGAGCCAAATCTAAAGGCGCAGCGGAGCAACGGTCAAAAATGTCCAGACGTTTCAGTTTCGGGATTTTCAGCATGTCGAAATATGTACTGATAATCCGTGAATTGACGCTTGCGGGGTGCCCGGTTCGGGTGGCTCGAAGCCTGTCTGGCGCACGCTGCCGCGAGTAAACAGCGAATCCGGTTCAGCGACAAAAAAGCCCCCGCTGCATCGCGAGGATTAACTGCCGGCGCGGTTTTGGTTCCGAAGTGCGTAAGACATTTCAGCTGAGGGGGGCAGCAGAATCGCGCGAAGTCATTTGCACCTGAATCCGGACGGCGTATGCGATGATTTTTCCTATAGGGAGCGAGAGTTCTGCGCACAAAAATCGGCTTGTTCGTAGCCAGGAAACACCAGCGTGAACGCCGTGATCCCGCCCGGCACGCTTGCAACCTGTGCCTCTCCCTGATGTAGACTCATGATCGAGCGTACGATGGCCAAACCGAGGCCAGTACTGCCTTGAGTGCGCGAGCGACTGCTGTCGACCCGATAAAAACGGTCGAACAGATGCGGCAGATGTTCGGCTTCAATGCCTGCGCCGGGATTGCTCACCCTCAGTGAAATCTGCGTAGCGCTGCGTTCAATCACCAATGAGACAGCATGTCCGGCCGGGCAATGGCGCAAGGCGTTGGACAGCAGATTGGAAATCGCCCGCTGGATCATCAATCGATCCCCCCGTACCGATGCGCTGCCCTGCACATTCAGGCTGATGTGCTTGTCTTGTGCCGACAGCGAAAACAGTTCTGCGACCTTCAATGCTTCCACTTCCAGTGCGACCGGCTCAAAGCTTGCGAGCGCCATCGGCTGACTGACCTGCGCCAGAAACAGCATGTCGGAAACGATCCGCGCGACGCGCTCCAACTCCTCGATGCACGACACCAGCACGTCTTTGTACTCATCCAGTGTGCGCTCGCGCGACAGCGTCACCTGCGCCTTGCCCATCAGGTTGTTGATCGGCGAGCGCAGTTCGTGGGCGAGGTCGTCGGAGAACTGCGACAACTGCTGCACGCCGCTGTCGAGGCGATCGAGCATAAAGTTGATACCGCGTGCCAGCTCGCTCAACTCTTGCGGCATGTTCACCATCGATAGCCGATGATCCAGATCCTGCGTGGTCACCCGCGCCGCCACTTTGCGAAATTCGCGCAACGGCGCCAGCCCGCGCTGCACCGCGCCCCACGCACTCAGGCCGATGAAGATCAGCAGTAACGGCAAAGCAATCAGCGTCGAGCGCAGATAGGCACTGAGCAGTGCCTGATCATGAGCGTTGTCGGTGGATAACAGCACCGCGACGCGGCTGCCGTTCTTGATGGCGATCAGCCTTGAGGCAGTGAGGAATTTTGCGCCCTCGGCATCGGTGCTGCTGGTGTAAAGCAGTTGCTCGGAGGAGGCGCGCGCCGCTTTCAGTTCCAGGCGCGGATCGGCCATGCCGGAGCCGGATTTGAGCAGCGGCGTGCGCAATTTGTGCTGGTCATAAATGGTCAGTGTCAGGTTGTCGTGGCCCATCACCTGATCGAGCAAAATATGCGGTTTCGCACTGATTTCGCCGACGTCGGTGTACAGCGACAGGCTGTGTTCGACCTGCTCCATTTTCTTTTGCAGGCTGTCTCTGGAGAGCGCATTCAATTCATGGGTCAGGGCGAAATACGCCAGGATCGCGAGGAACACCACCAGCAGCGCCCCAAGAATACTCACCGTCAAACCCAGGCGCAGCGACAGACTGGCCGGCTTCATTCTCGCGCCTCCAGCACATAACCGACGCCGCGCAGGGTGTGGATCAATTTGCTGTCGAACGGGTCATCGATCTTCGCTCGCAAACGGCGGATCGACACTTCGACCACGTTGGTGTCGCAGTCGAAGTTCATGTCCCATACCAGCGAAATGATCTGAGTGCGCGTCAACACTTCCCCGGATTGGCGCATCAATAGATGCAGCAGGGCGAATTCCTTGGTGGTCAGGTCGATGCGCTGCTCGCCGCGAAAGGCGCGGTGGCGTCCAGGATCGAGTTCCAGATCGGCGACTTTCAAGACTTGCGGCTGCGGAATGTTTTCGCTGCGACGCATCAGGCTGCGCACCCGCGCGAGCAATTCGGGAAACTCGAAGGGTTTGACCAGATAGTCGTCGGCGCCCAGATCCAGGCCACGAATCTTGTCGGCCAGCCGCCCGCGCGCGGTGAGCATCATCACCCGTGTGGAGCGCGTGCGGCGTAGTTGCTCAAGCACATCCCAGCCATCCAGCTCTGGCAAATTCACATCAAGGATCACCAGGTCATAAACCTGCTGTTGCGCCAGATGCAGTCCATCGGCGCCGGTGGCTGCACGGTCGACGATATAACCACTTTCGGTCAGACCCTGATGCAAATACTCGGCAGTTTTAAGCTCGTCCTCGACGACAAGGATTCGCATGATCAATCACCACTTTTATTTAATGGATCAGTAATTAAGGTGGTCGGGAAAGTTATTGTTTTTGTATGGGCTTCCGAACGGTTTAGTTCTGTTGTCCTACAGCTGTTTCTCCGGTAACAGGCGCGCAAGGTAAAGGCTGTAGTGGCTACAGAGTCAACAGAAGAGTCAACAGAACTGCCGTTAAATCAGCGCTCTGCGACTATCCATTTGTTTCTTCGTATTGCCAAATGCTCGACAAACTCTGCGCATGCTAGTGCAAAACAGTTCGCTGCAACTCTGGATAACGGATTTGTAATGTTGCAGTCACCTTGTCGATAAGTTGCAAACTCTACCGTGGCGGCAATCGAATCCTGATTTAAAGGAAATACGCCATTGCCCGGTTTAATAGAACTGACGGCGCGCTCACGCCTGAAAAAAACGCGGCAGGTGATAACTGTCGCCTGCCTGTTAATGCTGACCGGCCCGACCGCTGCGTCAGGCGCCACATTGACCCTTGATCAGGCGTTGCAAACGGCCTTCGCCGGCAACCCGGATCTGGCGGCGGTGCAGTGGGAGATCGGCATCGCTGAGGGTGATCGGCGTCAGGCCGGTTTGATCCCCAATCCCGAGGTGTCCTGGGAAGCCGAGGACACTCGCCGCGAATCGCGCACCACCACGGTAATGCTCAGCCAGCCGCTTGAACTGGGCGGCAAGCGCGGTGCGCGCATCGATGTCGCCAGCCGTGCGCAGGATGCCGCCGGGATTGAACTGGAGCGCAAGCGCAATGGCTTGCGCGCGGATGTGATTCAAGCGTTTTCCAGCGTGCAAACCGCTGAGCAGCGCCTGCAATTGTCCCGTCAATCATTAGCATTGACCGAGCACAGTTTGCGCGTGGCGCAAGGGCGGATCACCGCGGGAAAATCCTCACCAGTCGAAGGCACGCGGGCGCAAGTGCAACTGTCCGAGGTGCGTCTGGAGTTGAGCCGGGCCGAGCGCGATCAGGCCAACGCCTATCAGCAATTGGCACAGGTCATGGGCGCGCCATTAGCGGTGTCGACCGTTGTGCCGAGCGCCACGCAAAGCCTTCCGGCTGCACCGTCCTCGACCACCTTGCTGGAACGTCTGAACCAAACCGCCGACCTTCGTCTGGCGGCGTTGCAGATTGATCAGCGCGAGGCTTCGTTGGGACTGGAAAAGGCCCAGCGGATTCCAGATCTGACGGTAAGCGTCGGCAGCCAGTACAGCGAGCTGGAGCGCGAGCGAGTCAACGTGGTCGGCTTGTCGATGCCGATTCCGTTGTTCAACCGCAATCAGGGCAACGTTCTGGCCGCCGCCCGACGCAGCGATCAGGCGCGCGATCTGCGCAACGCCACCGAGCTGCGCCTGCGCACTGAAATCCAGACCGCGCTGGCGCAGTGGCAGACCGCCAATGGCGAGGCCAGTGCATTCAACCAGACCGTGTTGCCGGCCGCGCAGAGTGCCGTCGACAGTGCAACGCGCGGTTTCGAAATGGGCAAGTTCGGCTTTCTCGATGTGCTCGACGCCCAACGCACCTTGATCAGCGCGCGCACCCAATACATCCAGGCCGTCGCCGAAGCGACCGACGCCCGCGTGCGCATCGAACGCATCTTCGGTGACCTCGGCGCATTCGGCGTCAGCCCCTGAATCTCACTTTCAAAGCACTGCGCGCTGGCCTGACGCAGAGGAGTTTGCATGGACAAAAAACTGATAGTGGTCGCTGTGGCGACTTTGGCGCTGGGTATTGGCATTGGCTCGACGTGGATGGGCGATTCAGCGCATTCCTCCAACGACGCGCATGCCGATGAAGCGGCGGAGCACGCCGATCACGCCGACGAACACGCAGCGCAGAGCGCAGAGCATGCTGAAGGCGAAAGTGAAGAAGGGCATCTGACGTTGACTGACGAGCAGATTGCGGCGGCCGGTATTGGCCTCGCGCAAGCGCGGGCGCAGAACATCAGCCTGGCGTTGCCGTTCCCGGCCGAAGTGCGCTTTGACGAAGATCGCACCGCGCACGTGGTGCCTCGGGTGCCGGGGGTGGTTGAGTCGGTGGCGGTCAATCTCGGGCAATCGGTGAAAAAGGGCCAGTTGCTGGCGGTGATCGCCAGTCAGCAGATCTCCGATCAACGCAGCGAACAGGCTGCCGCGCAGCGTCGATTGGTACTGGCGCGCACGACTTATGAGCGCGAGAAAACCTTGTGGCAGGACAAGATCTCCGCCGAACAGGATTTCCTTCAGGCGCGCCAAGCGTTGGAGGAAGCAGAAATTGCTTTGAACAACGCTCGGCAGAAAAACGGCGTACTCAGTGGCAGCACGGCCGCCAATGGCGGCAATCGTTATGAACTGCGCGCGCCATTCGACGGCGTGGTGGTGGAAAAACACCTGACGCCGGGGGAGGTGGTTGATGAAACCAGTGCCGCGTTCACGCTCTCCGATCTTTCGCGCGTTTGGGTGACGTTTGGCGTTTCACCCAAGGATTTGAATCGGGTCCAGGTGGGCAAACCGGTGACGATCAGCGCGGCTGAGCTCAATGCCGAAGTCGAGGGCACGGTGGCTTACGTCGGCAGCCTGCTGGGTGAGCAGACGCGCACTGCGACAGTTCGCGTGACCCTCGCCAACCCGCAAGGCGCGTGGCGTCCGGGCTTGTTTGTGACTGCGCTGGTCGCCACCGACAGCCGTCAGGTAAAGGTCGCGGTGCCCGAAGCCGCGATCCAGACCGTCGAGGACAAACCCACGGTGTTCGTGCGCACCGCCGACGGCTTCAAGACGCAAGTGGTGACGCTCGGCAATCGTGCGGGCGGTCAGGTGGAAATCACTCAGGGGCTGGATGCCGGCGTGCAAATCGCCAGCGCCGGCAGCTTCGTTCTCAAATCGGAACTGGGCAAGGCCTCGGCCGAGCATTCCCATTGATCCGCCCCTCGACGAGAAGAGTCTCATGTTCGAACGCCTGATCCAGTTTGCCATCGAGCAGCGCATCATCGTGCTGCTCGCCGTTTTGCTCATGGCCGGCCTCGGCATCGCCAGCTATCAAAAGCTGCCGATCGACGCCGTGCCGGATATCACCAACGTCCAGGTGCAAATCAACACCGGCGCCGCCGGGTTCTCGCCGCTGGAAACCGAGCAGCGCATTACCTTTCCGATCGAAACCGCGATGGCCGGTTTGCCTGCGCTGGAACAGACCCGCTCGCTGTCGCGTTCGGGACTGTCGCAGGTCACGGTGATTTTCAAGGACGGCACCGACCTGTTCTTCGCCCGGCAGTTGGTCAACGAACGTTTGCAGACCGCCAAGGAGCAACTGCCCGAAGGCGTAGACGCGGTGATGGGGCCGATTTCCACCGGCCTCGGCGAGATTTTCCTGTGGACGGTGGAAGCGCAAGCGGGTGCGCTGAAGGATGACGGCACGCCTTATACGCCGACCGATCTGCGGGTGATTCAGGACTGGATCATCAAGCCGCAACTGCGCAACGTCGCCGGTGTGGCCGAGATCAATACCATCGGCGGGTTTGCCAAGGAATATCAGATCGCGCCCGATCCGAAAAAACTCGCCGCTTACAAACTGACCCTCACCGATCTGGTGACTGCGCTGGAACGCAACAACGCCAACGTCGGCGCCGGTTACATCGAGCGCAGCGGCGAGCAGTTGTTGATTCGCGCGCCGGGCCAGGTCGCCAGCACCGAGGACATCGCCAACATCGTCATGGCCAATGTCGATGGCACGCCGATCCGGATACGTAATGTCGCCACCGTCGACATCGGCCGCGAACTGCGTAGCGGCGCTGCCACTGAAAATGGGCGGGAAGTGGTGCTCGGCACGGTGTTCATGTTGATCGGCGAAAACAGCCGTACTGTCTCGCAAGCCGTTGCAAACAAACTTGAGCAGATCAACCGCTCGTTGCCCCAAGGCGTGGTCGCGGTGCCGGTTTACGACCGCACGCATCTGGTGGACAAAGCCATCGCCACGGTGAAAAAGAACCTGATCGAAGGCGCGATTCTGGTGATCGCGATCCTGTTCCTGTTCCTCGGCAACATCCGCGCGGCGCTGATTACGGCGATGGTGATTCCGCTGTCGATGCTGTTCACCTTCACCGGCATGTTCACCAACAAGGTCAGCGCCAACCTGATGAGCCTCGGCGCGCTGGACTTCGGCATTATCGTCGATGGCGCGGTGGTGATCGTCGAAAACACCTTGCGCAGGCTGGCTCATGCGCAGCAGAAATACGGGCGTTTGCTGACTCGCTCCGAGCGCTTCCATGAAGTGTTCGCAGCGGCCAAAGAGGCGCGGCGGCCGCTGATTTTTGGCCAGTTGATCATCATGGTCGTCTACCTGCCGATCTTTGCCCTCAGTGGTGTCGAAGGGAAAATGTTTCACCCGATGGCCTTCACCGTGGTCATCGCGTTGCTTGGCGCGATGCTGCTGTCGGTGACCTTTGTGCCGGCGGCGATTGCGTTGTTTGTCACCGGCAAAGTCCAGGAGAAAGAGGGCGTGGTGATGCGCGGTGCGCGTCAGTTGTACGCTCCGGCGTTGAGCTGGGTCATGGGTCACAAACGTCTGGCAGTAGCGGCAGCACTAGTCGTGGTGGTGCTCAGTGGTGCAGTGGCCAGCCGCATGGGCAGCGAGTTTGTGCCGAGTCTCAGTGAAGGCGATTTCGCCCTGCAAGCTTTGCGTGTGCCGGGCACCAGCCTGACGCAATCGGTGGACATGCAGCAGCGTCTGGAAACCGTGATTCTCAACAAAGTACCGGAAGTCGAGCGCGTATTCGCTCGCACCGGCACCGCCGAAATCGCCTCCGATCCGATGCCGCCGAACATCTCCGACAGCTACGTGATGCTCAAGCCAAAAGATCAGTGGCCGGATCCAGACAAGTCGCGCGAAACGCTGATGGCCGAGTTGCAGGCAGCGGCGGCGACGTTGCCGGGCAGCAACTACGAACTGTCGCAGCCGATCCAGTTGCGCTTCAACGAACTGATCTCCGGGGTGCGCAGTGATGTGGCGGTGAAGGTGTTTGGTGACGATATGGCTGTGCTCAATGCCACGGCTGCCAAGATCGCTACGGCGATGCAAAAGGTCAATGGTGCCTCTGAGGTCAAGGTCGAGCAGACCACCGGGTTGCCAGTGCTGACCATCAACATTGATCGCGACAAGGCTGCGCGTTACGGGCTCAACGTTGGTGATGTACAGGACACGATTGCCGTCGCGGTCGGTGGGCGTCAGGCCGGTACGTTGTATGAAGGCGACCGCCGCTTCGACATGGTGGTGCGTTTGTCCGATGCGATGCGCAAGGATATTGACGGACTGTCGGCGTTATTGATTCCAGTGCCGGCTATTAATGGTGCGGCCAATCAGATCGGGTTTATCGCGTTGAATGAAGTCGCCAGCCTCGACCTGGTGCTGGGGCCGAATCAGGTCAGCCGCGAAAACGGCAAGCGCCTGGTGATCGTCAGCGCCAACGTGCGTGGGCGTGACATCGGCTCTTTCGTCAGCGAGGCCGGCACCACGATTGAGCGCGATGTGCAGATCCCGGCCGGTTACTGGATCAACTGGGGCGGGCAGTTCGAGCAATTGCAATCGGCGGCCAAGCGCTTGCAGATCGTGGTGCCGGTGGCGTTGCTGCTGGTGTTCGGGCTGCTGTTCATGATGTTCAACAACCTCAAGGACGGCTTGCTGGTGTTTACCGGAATCCCGTTTGCATTGACCGGTGGCGTCATGGCGCTGTGGCTGCGCGATATTCCGTTGTCGATTTCGGCGGGTGTAGGGTTTATCGCGCTGTCCGGGGTGGCGGTGCTCAACGGGTTGGTGATGATTGCCTTCATTCGCAATCTGCGCGAGGAGGGGCGTTCGCTGTCTGACGCGATCAACGAAGGCGCGCTGACACGTTTGCGCCCGGTGCTGATGACCGCGCTGGTGGCGTCCCTGGGCTTTATCCCGATGGCGCTGGCGACCGGCACCGGTGCGGAGGTGCAGCGTCCGTTGGCGACGGTCGTGATCGGCGGAATCCTGTCCTCGACCATCCTCACGCTGCTGATATTGCCGGCGCTGTACCAGCTTGCGCATCGGCGGGATGAGGAGATAACGGATATGTAATTTCCCCGCCACCGTCACGATAGGTTCGGATTGTTACCTTGATCCCGTCAGTTACTTAAACGAGGAATCAAACATGAAACTCGCACAAATCAGTACTTTTGCCGCAGCGCTGCTGATGTCTTCCGTGGCCTTGGCTGAGGGCGGCGGCGACCGCACCTTCGAGAAGATGATGACCGCCAATGACCGCTCGGTGGAGCTGTTTGTCGCCCGAGAGCAGGCGCGTGATCCGGTCGTCGTCCACGAGAAAAAGGACGAGAAGACTCAAGACTTGTAAGCGTGTCGCATCTGAACCAGCCCGTCATCGCGCATCGATGCCGGGCTTTTTTATGAGCCGGATTTGCAGGAGATGGATATGAACGTGTTTAAGTTGATGATCGCCGCAGGCGTAGTTGCAGTGTCGCTGAACGTGTCCGCTGAGGGCGGCGGCGACCGGACGTTTGAACGCGCCTTCAGCGCCAACGCCAAAGCCATGCAGCAATACGCCGCCAGCCAGGGTAAACCGGCGCCGGAGGTGAAGGAATACGAATACGGGATGCAGCTGGATGTAGTGGAAGTGGTCAGCGTCGTGCGGCCGAAAGCTGCGTGCGCTGTGGTGCCGACGGCGATGACTTACGAGGATTCCAAGGGGCGGCTGAATACCGTCAGGTATAGCGTGGCGGGGGATTGTCGTAAGCGTGGCGGCTAATACTGCGCCCCCCAAATGTAGGAGCTGCCGAAGGCTGCGATCTTTTGATCTTTCTCTTCAAGTCCATCATGCTCAGGCCATCCGATAACGGACCAAGCCCTCAGCAGCGCCTACGACTTTGCGCAAAGTGCTAAAAACCGAGCAAAAAAAAGCGCCCCGAAGGACGCCGAAAGATTCACCTCTTACCAAAGGAGCAAGGAGCTTCTAAAGGTGAATTTGCATCTACCGTTCAATCAAAGAATCGCCAACGGATACTCGACAATCACCCGCACTTCATCCAGATCCGACTCGAATGCCGTGGCGCGCGTATTGGCCTGACGTAGCCGCAGCGACATGTCTTTGAGCGATCCACTCTGCACCACATATTTCACCTCGATATCACGCTCCCAGCGCTTCTGATCGGTCAGCGGATTACCCTCGGCATCGCGGCGCATGTACACCGAGTTGGCGTTGGAATAGTCAGCGTCGGTGCCACGCGCGTAGCGGGTCATGAACGACAGACCGGGCACGCCGTAAGTGCTCATGTCGAGGTCGTAGCGCACCATCCATGAACGCTCCTTGGGCGAGTTGAAATCGCTGTACTGGATGGAGTTGTCGAGGAAGATCGAGTCGGACTGGCGCAGATAATCGAAGTCGTCGTTGCCGTTGTTGCGCTGATGCGACAAGGCCACGGAGTGCGCGCCGAGTTTCACGCCGACGCGACCACTCCAGATGTTGTTGTCAAATTTGCCGAGCAGTTGTTTGCCTTCATCGACTGCCTTGTAATAGTTCAGACCACCGAACAGCGACAGGTCGTCCGCCAGCGGATAGGTCCAGGCGGCGCCGGCGTAGTACTGATTCCATGCGTCTTTGAGTCGGCTGGAATACAGGCTGAAGCTGAGGTGCTTGTTCAGGACATAGTCGCCGCCGCCGTAGGCGATCCAAGGCGAGTTGACCGGGCCGGCGTAGAAAGTTGCGAAGTTCTCGCGCATGTCGCTGGACACCGGCTGGCTCATTGCATGCAAGCGGCCGCCCTGAATCGACAGGCCTTCGATACTGGTGTTGGTCGCCGTCACACCGCGAAAGCTTTCAGGCAACAATCGCGAGTCACCTGCTGCGACCACCGGGTTGGCCGGGAACACATCGCCGACCTTCACCACGGTATCGAAGGCACGCACCTTGGCGGCACCGCCGACCTTGGTGTATTCGTCACGCGCCTGGCCTTTACTGTTGACCGGCAGTACATCGAACGAACTGCGCCCACCGTTGCGCCCGTCACCGGTATCAAGTTTGAGGCCGATCATCGCAAAGGCATCGACCCCGACGCCGACGGTGCCTTGGGTAAATCCGGATTCGAACTTGCCGATGACGCCGTGGGACCAGGCTTCGGAATAACCGTTGCCCGTGGGGCTGGATTGACCGCTGCGGTGATCACGGTTGAAGTAGTAATTGCGGTTAAGCACGGTCAGGCTGCTGCCTTCGACAAAGCCTTCGGCCTTATCCTCGGCCAGCACCATGGACGGCCCTGACCCAACCACCACGGCCAGCGCGGCCATCGATATTTTTGTGTTGTTAAGCATCCATCACTCCTTGGGTTCGGCAGAACGGGAACGTGCTTCGGCGTGGGTTTTATTGTTTGGCAGGCATGGCCCGCCGGCATGGTCGCCGGGTGACATCGTTGCAAGCTGCGGATAACGCGAGGGTGATGGGGGAATTACAATTTGGTTATGTGGTTGGAGTTGAAGCCTTGACCGTTCAGGTCAAGGCTGCGAGTTGTTCGATAGTTTGCGGAAAGCGCTCAACCAGCCGAATCAGCGTTGTGGCTTGAGCGTTCGGCGTTGCGCGTCCCTGTTCCCAGTTTTCGAGGGTTCGAGTATTGGTGCGCAGGTACATCGCAAACACCGACCGGGAGAGGTTGAGTTGTTGGCGGATGGCGACCACTTCCTCGGCGGTAATGGGCATCAGTTTCGGCAACTCAACCTTGTGGGTCCGCAATGTGATCTTGCCTTGACGCTCGTCGGCCAAGGCTTCGAGGCCATCCATCAATTCAGTAAAAATGTCACGCTTCATAGTGGGTTCTCGTGTTGATTTCTCTATCCAGCATTTGTCTGAACAGCTTTTTTTGAGAGGGCGACAGATCGTCTTGCTCGTTCTTGCCATAAACGGTGAACAGCCAGAACTGGTCGAAACCGGACCACCAGTAATAAATCACTCGTAGCCCGCTGCGCTTACCTTTGCCACGTCGCTTGTCCGAGAAGCGGACTTTGCGCAGCCCGCCCGTTTCTTCGATGAGATCCCCGGCTTCGGGGTTTTTCAGCAACTCCAGCTGAAAACTGCGAAACAACTCGTCATCCAGATAATCCTCTCGGTGTTTCTGAAACGCAGGCAATTCGATAAAAAGAGCATCCATGTTCTGTACGCTACCTACGTATAGTGTTGTCCCGATAACCGAATTGGTCAAGGCTTCGAAGCCTTCCTTTTCGTCCCTTTTTCAACGGTAGACCCCGCTCGTAAAAACACCTGTAGGACGAATCGACTAGTCTGGTGAGAGCTTTCTGGGATCGTGGAAAGAGAGGGCGGTACCAGTAACAAATCCCACAAACGCAAAAACGGCACCCGAAGGTGCCGTTTCTGTTTGTAGCCAGATGTCGCCGAGCGATCAGCCCGCCAGACCGGCCTGCTGCACCAATGTCAGCAGCGGTTGCGGGTAGACGCCGAGGAAGAACGCGACCAGGGCGATCGCCAGCAGCATTACGCCGCCTGCTTTCTGTTCCCAGTGCAGTTGCGCGTCGTGACGGCGCAGGTTCGGTTCGATCAGGTACAGGGTGACCATCACGCGCAGGTAGTAGAACACGCCGATGGCGCTGCCCAGTACCAGCGAACCAACCAGCCACCATTGGTGCGATTCGACACCGGTAGCGATGATGTAGAACTTGCCGATGAAGCCGGCGGTCAGCGGGATACCGGCCAGCGACAGCATCATCACGGTCAGCACGGCGGTCAGGTACGGACGGCGCCAGAACAGGCCGCGGTATTCGTACAGGGCATCCGCGTCACGGCCGTTGTATGGCGAAGACATCAGGGTGATCACGCCGAAGGCGCCAAGGCTGGTGATCACGTAGGTGACCAGGTACACGCCGATGGCTTCCACCGCCAGACCCTTGCTCGCCACCAATGCAATCAGCAGATAGCCGAAGTGCGCGATGGACGAGTAACCGAGCAGACGCTTGAGGTTGCTCTGGGTCAGGGCCAGCAAGTTACCGAACAGGATCGAGGCGACGGCGATCACGCTTAGCACGTCGCTCAGTACGCCACTGCTGGCAGCAGGGGAGATCTGGAACAGACGCACCATCACCGCAAACACGGCAACCTTGGAAGCGGTCGCGAGGAATGCCGCAACCGGTGCCGGAGCACCTTCGTACACGTCCGGCGTCCACAGGTGGAACGGCACCAGCGACAGCTTGAACGCCAGACCGATCAGCATCATGCCCAGGCCCAATTGCGCCAGCGGGCTAGGCAGGCCAGTGGCGGCCAGCGCCTGACCGATACCGGTGAAGCTCAGCGAACCGGCGTCTGCGTACAGCAGGGCCATACCGAACAGCAGGAACGCGGAACCGGCGGCCGACAGCACCATGTACTTGATGCCGGCTTCCAGCGAACGCTTGTTGAAGAAGGCGTAAGCCACCAGACCGTAGACCGGCACCGACAGCAGCTCCAGGCCGATGAACAAACCGGCCAGGTGCTGCGCGCTGACCAGCACCAGACCACCGGCGGCGGCCATCAGGATCAGCAAGTACAGTTCTTCACGGTTGCCCGGGTAACCCGAACCGCCATCGCCGAGGTAGGCGTGGGCGAGGGTTACGCAAGCGAGGGTGGCGACCAGGATCAGCGCCATGTACAGGCAGGCAAAGGCGTCAATCTGCAGCAATGGCGTCACGGCCAGAGGCGCGACTTTCAGAGCCGGCAGGATCGACAGCAAGGCCAGGTTCAGACCCGCCACCGAAATCAGAAAGGTCTGCGAGTGGTTGCGGCGCCAGGCGATCGCCAGCATCACCACGATAATGGTGAGGCTGGTGATCAACAGTGGCGCAAGCGCAATAAAGTGTTGAATCGTGAATTCCATAGCGCTCTTACCGGGCCGAAGCGAGTTGAGTGAAGGCGGTGCCGAGCCACTGCTGCACGCCATGCATCGTGGCGGCAGAGGTGTCGAGGAACGGTTGCGGATACACGCCGAGGTAAATCAGCAGCACCGCAAGACCCAGCACCATGATCAGTTCGCGAGCGTCCATGCCGTGCAGGACCGCGTCCGATTTGGACGGGCCGAAGTACGCACGGTGGATCATGATCAGCGAGTAGACCGAACCGAACACCAGACCGGAGGTGGCAATCGCAGTGATCCAGGGCCAGCTGGCGAAAGAACCGATCAGGATCAGGAACTCGCCGACAAAGTTACCGGTGCCTGGCAAGCCCAAAGATGCGGCTGCAAAGAACAGGCTGATCGCCGGCAGGTAAGCGATACGCGACCACAGACCGCCCATTTCACGCATGTCACGGGTATGCAGACGCTCGTACAGTTGACCGCTGAGGATAAACAGCGCCGCCGCCGAAACACCGTGCGCGAGCATCTGGATCACTGCGCCTTGCAGCGCCAGTTGGCTGCCGGAGTAGATGCCGATCAACACGAAACCCATGTGGGAAACGGAGGAGAAGGCGATCAGACGCTTGATGTCGGTTTGGGCGAAAGCCAGGAACGCACCGTAGAAGATCCCGACCAGACCAAGGGCCATGGCGATCGGCGCAAACTCGGCCGAAGCGTTCGGGAACAGCGGCAGGGCGAAACGCAGCAGGCCGTAGGCCGCAGTTTTCAGCAAGATACCGGCGAGGTCGACGGAACCCGCAGTCGGCGCCTGGGCGTGAGCATCAGGCAACCACGAGTGGAACGGTACGACAGGCAGCTTGACCGCGAAGGCGATGAAGAAGCCGAGCATCAGGATGTACTCGGTGGTCATCGACATCTTGGTTTTCAACAGATCGGCGTAGTTGAAAGTAATCACGCCAGTGTTGTTGAAGTTGACCAGTACCAGACCGAGGATCGCCACCAACATGATCAGGCCGGAAGCCTGAGTGAAGATGAAGAACTTGGTCGCCGCGTAGATCCGGGTTTTCTTGCCGTCCGAAGAACTGTGACCCCAGAGCGCGATGAGGAAATACATCGGCACCAGCATCATTTCCCAGAAGAAGAAGAACATGAACAGGTCGAGGGCGAGGAACACGCCGACCACGCCGCCCAGGATCCACATCAGGTTCAGGTGGAAGAAACCAACGTGACGTTGAATCTCTTTCCACGAGCAGAGTACCGAGAGGATACCCAGCAGACCGGTCAGCAGGATCATCAGCAGCGACAGGCCATCTAGGGCCAGGTGCACGCTGATGCCGAAACGCTGGATCCAGATGTGCTTGAACTCAAGCGCCCAGGTCGGATCGGCGCCAGGTGCCGGTGCAAATGAATAGTTGCCGGTAGCCCACAGCCAGAGGCCGATCGCGAGCAACAGGGACATGGTGATCAGCGCAATCCAGCGGGGGAGGGTGGCGCCGAAGCGCTCACCCATCCAGCACAGCAGGCCGCCGATGAAGGGGATCAGGATTAGCCAAGGCAGAATCATGACGGGCTCGTTTCCTTTCGCAAATTCGCAAGGTTCATATCAGACCGCTACCAGCACGATGGCGCCGATTACCAGCACGGCACCAGCAGCCATCGAAGCAGCGTACCAACGCAGTTGACCGGTCTCGGTGCGGCTCAGGGCAGTGTGACCACCCTTGGCCATACGCGGGATCAGACCGATGGTCTGGTCGAGCGGGTCTTTGCGCAGTACATGGCTGATCGCCAGGTATGGCTTGACGAACAGTTTGTCGTAGATCCAGTCGAAGCCCCAGGCAGCGAACCACCAGGCCGAAAGGAAACGCCCGATGCCGCTGTTGGCAATCGCCGTCACGAAGCGACGCTTGCCGAGGAACAGCAGGGCCGCCAGCAGGATACCGGCCAGGGCGATGGCGCCCGAGGCGATTTCCAGACTGTGCTTGGCTTCGCCGCCAGCGTGGCCAACGCTTTCCGGCAGTACGCCGTGCAGCGGTGGCACGATCATCGCGCCGACGAAGGTCGACAGCACGATCAGCACCGACAGAGGCAACCAGTGCGCGATGCCGTGACCAGCGTGCGCTTCGGTCTTGGCTTCACCGTGGAACGTGATGAAGATCAGGCGGAAGGTGTACAGCGAAGTCATGAATGCGCCGACCAGACCTGCGTAGAGCAGACCATGGTTGCCGCTGGCGAACGCTTCCCAGAGGATTTCGTCTTTGGAGTAGAAACCTGCAGTCACCAGTGGCAGGGCAGCCAGTGCCGCGCCGCCGACGATGAAGCTGGCGTAAGCCAATGGCAGTTTCTTCCACAGGCCGCCCATCTTGAAGATGTTCTGCTCGTGGTGGCAGGCAACGATCACCGCACCGGATGCAAGGAACAGCAGCGCCTTGAAGAAGGCGTGGGTCATCAGGTGGAAAATCGCGCCATCCCATGCGCCAACGCCCAGCGCCAGGAACATGTAGCCGATCTGGCTCATGGTCGAGTAGGCGAGGATACGTTTGATGTCGGTCTGCACCAGTGCGGCAAAACCTGCCAGCACCAGGGTTACACCGCCAACGATACCGACGAGATGCAGGATGTCCGGCGCCAGGGTGAACAGGCCGTGGGTACGGGCGATCAGGTAGACACCGGCAGTTACCATGGTTGCAGCGTGGATCAGTGCCGAAACCGGAGTAGGACCGGCCATTGCGTCCGCCAGCCAGGTTTGCAGCGGCAGTTGCGCAGATTTACCGACAGCACCACCCAGCAGCATCAGGGTCGCCAAGGTGATCCAGAAATCGCCGACCTGGAATTTCTGCGGTGCCAGCACCAGCAGTTCTTGGATGTTCAGCGTGCCCACTTGCTGGAACAGGATGAACAGGCCGATGGCCATGAACACATCACCGATCCGGGTCACGATGAAGGCCTTGAGTGCGGCGTTACCGTTGTTGCGGTTGCTGTAGTAGAAACCGATCAACAGGTACGAGCACAGGCCCACGCCTTCCCAACCGAAGTACAGGAATAACAGGTTATCGCCCAGCACCAGGAACAGCATGCTGGCGATAAACAGGTTGGTGTACGAGAAGAAGCGCGAGTAACCGGCTTCACCGCGCATGTACCAGGAGGCGAACAGGTGGATCAGGAAACCTACGCCAACCACCA
Organism: Pseudomonas sp. TWP3-1; assembly: GCF_049896625.1. Lineage (NCBI taxonomy): Bacteria > Pseudomonadati > Pseudomonadota > Gammaproteobacteria > Pseudomonadales > Pseudomonadaceae > Pseudomonas > Pseudomonas sp. TWP3-1. The sequence goes on along the minus strand of NZ_JAFCUQ010000012.1, from coordinate 86,441 downwards.
CGCCGAGCATGGTGATCGACAGGCCGTCGATGTAGAGAGCGAAGTCAGGCTTGAAGCCTTCGACCGCCATCCACTGCCACAGCACCAGGGTGTAGTGACCGCCCTCTGGAGGTGCGACGTTGAATTGCCAGATGACGTAGGCGGTAACAATCGCCGACAAGCCAATGGAACCCACGCCGATCAGCGCCGAGAGGTTTTCCGACCAGCGTCCACGGGAGAACGACAGCAGCAGGAATCCGATCAGAGGGAATACGAAAGTCAGAAAGATCAGGTTCATCCGCGCATCTCACTGGCAGCGTCAATATCGAGCGTGTGGAAGCGGCGATACAGTTGCAGCAGGATCGCCAGACCAATACTGGCCTCGGCGGCTGCAAGGCTGATCACCAGGATGAACATGATCTGTCCATCCGGCTGGCCCCAACGGGCGCCTGCGACGATGAAGGCCAGTGCAGAGGCGTTCATCATCACTTCCAGACTCATCAACACGAACAAAATGTTGCGGCGAACCATCAGGCCGACGAGGCCTAGGCAGAACAGGATGCCGGCAACCGCCAGACCATGCTCAAGAGGGATAGCAGGCATAAGTTACTCCGTCGCCTCGTTGCGGCCCAAATGGAACGCCGTGACGGCTGCAGCAAGCAGCAGCATCGAGGCGAGTTCGACCACCAGCAGATACGGGCCGAACAGGCTGACGCCCACGGCTTTTGCATCGACGGTGGTGTGGCCGATGGACTGACCGCTCTGGTGAGCGAACAGCACATACAGCAGTTCGGCCAGCAGCAGCGCGCCGAGAATCACCGGGCCAGCCCAGATGCCGGGCTTGAGCCATACGCGTTCCTGCTGAACCGCGGCCGGGCCGAGGTTGAGCATCATCACAACAAACACGAACAGCACCATGATGGCACCGGCGTAGGCAATCACTTCGAGCACACCGGCAAACGGTGCACCGAGAGCGAAAAACGTCATGGCCACGGCGATCAACGAAATGATCAGGTAGAGCAGGGCGTGCACAGGGTTGGTGTTGGTGACCACACGCAGGGTGGAGACAACAGCGATACCCGATGCGAAATAGAAAGCGAATTCCATCGTTCTTCCTTAAGGCAGCAAGCTCTTCACGTTGATCGGCTCGGCTTCGTTTTGTGCGGCGCCTTTCGGCTTACCGGCAACGGCCATCCCTGCAACACGATAGAAGTTGTAATCAGGATTTTTGCCGGGACCGGAGATCAGCAGATCTTCTTTCTCGTACACCAGATCCTGACGTTTGAACTCGGCCATCTCGAAATCCGGTGTCAGCTGGATTGCGGTGGTCGGGCAGGCTTCCTCGCAGAGACCGCAGAAAATGCAGCGCGAGAAGTTGATGCGGAAGAATTCCGGGTACCAGCGACCGTCATCCGTTTCCGCTTTTTGCAGCGAGATGCAACCCACCGGGCAAGCCACAGCGCACAGGTTGCAGGCTACACAGCGTTCTTCGCCATCGGGGTCGCGAGTCAGGACGATGCGACCACGGTAGCGTGGTGGCAGGTAGACCTCTTCTTCCGGGTATTGCAGGGTGTCGCGCTTGCGAAAGCCATGGCCGAAGACCATGACCAGGCTGCGCAACTGGGTACCGGTACCCTTAATGATGTCGCCAATATATTTGAACATGGGTCAAATCCTCACTGAACCGCAACCGCGGGCGTGTTCCACAACACCACCGCAGCGGTCACCAGCAAATTGATCAGGGTCAGTGGCAGGCAGAATTTCCAGCTGAAGTCCATCACCTGGTCATAACGCGGACGCGGGATAGAAGCGCGCAGCAGGATGAACAGCATGATGAAGAACGCGGTCTTCAGGGCAAACCACAGGAACGACAGTTGCGGCAGGATGCCGAACGGACCGTGCCAGCCACCGAAGAACAAGGTGACCAGCAGCGCCGAGATCAAGATGATGCCGATGTATTCGCCAACGAAGAACATGCCCCATTTCATGCCGGCGTATTCGATGTGGTAACCGTCGGCCAGTTCCTGTTCCGCTTCCGGCTGGTCGAACGGGTGACGGTGAGTCACGGCGACGCCAGCGATGAAGAAGGTACAGAAGCCGAAGAACTGCGGAATGATGAACCACAGGTTCTGCGCCTGGTACTCGACGATGTCGCGCATGTTGAACGAGCCGACCTGCACCACGATGCCCATCAGCGCGAGGCCCATGAACACTTCGTAGGACACGGTCTGCGCCGAGGCACGCAAGGCACCCAGCAGGGCGAACTTGTTGTTACTCGACCAGCCGGCGAACAGTACCGCGTAGACCGACAGACCGGCCATGGCGAAGAAGAACAGCAGGCCGATGTTCAGATCCGCCACACCCCAGGTCGGGGTGATCGGGATGATCGCGAAGGCAATCAGCAGGGCGCTCATGGCCACAACCGGTGCCAGGGTGAAAATCACCTTGTCGGCAAACGGCGGCGTCCAGTCTTCCTTGAAGAACATCTTGAGCATGTCGGCAGCGATCTGGAACATGCCGAACGGGCCAACGCGGTTCGGACCGTAACGGTCCTGCCACCAGCCCAGCAGGCGACGTTCGACAAAGCTGAGCAACGCACCGGCGACCACCACGGCCAGCAGGATGACGATGGCTTTGACGACCGTCAGGATCACATCGATCACTTCGGGGGTGAACCAGGTCATTGCGCTGCCTCCTGCAGACCGTCAACGGATTTACCGAAAATCGCTGGCGGGATGCCGGCGATACCCGCCGGCAAGGCCACAAGGCCCGCACCCAGTTCTTCGTTGATGCGCAGCGGCAGACGCAGAGTCTGGCCAGCAACGTTCAAGCTCAACAGGGCACCTTCGTTGACGCCCAGGCGATCGGCTTCCGACTTGGCCAGCGCGACGTAAGCCGCTGGAATGCGTTCTTGAACCGGAGCGGCTTTGGAAGAGTTTTCTTCGCTGCCGAACAAGTGGAAGAACGGCACAACCTGCCAGGTACCCGGAGCCGGGTTGAACGCGCGTGGGACACTGGCGAACCAGTTCAGCGAATCACCAGTGCTTTCGATCAGGCGGGTGCCCGGGTCGCCAGCACGGATATGACCGCCGACTTCGTCCTGGAATTTGTTCCAAGCTTGCGGCGAGTTCCAGCCCGGCGACCAGGCAAACGGCACTTGCTGACGCGGTTCGGCGGAGCCCGAGTAACCTTCCATGGAGAAGGCAAACGCGGTGTCTTTGTCTTGCGGGGTGCGCGGCTCGTGAACGCTGATGTCGGCGCGCATTGCGGTGCGACCCGAGTAACGCAGTGGTTCACGGGCCAGCTTCAGACCCTTGATGCGGAACGAAGCGGATGGCGCGGCATCGACGATACGTGCCAGTTGCGCGGTGCTTGAAGCAACGGCAGCGGTGACGTGGTCGAGCTGCGTCCAGTCGATTGGCTGGTTCAGCAGAGTGGCGCGCAGGGCGTGCAGCCAGCGCCAGCCTTCGTGCACCAGAATGCTCGCGTCCATGTATTGCGGATCGAAAACCTGGAAGAAGCGCTGGGCGCGACCTTCCTGGCTGACCAGCGTACCGTCGCCTTCAGCGAAGCTTGCGGCTGGCAGAACCAGATGCGCGCGGTCGCTGGTGGCAGTCTTCTGATGGTCGGCAACGATCACGACTTGCGCGGCGTTCAGCGCAGCATCGACCTTGGCGCTGTCGGTGCGGGTGTACAGGTCGTTTTCCAGCACAACAATGGCGTCAGCCTTGCCGTCGATCACCGCTTGCAGCGCGGCATCCAGCGATTCGCCACCGAGCATGGCCAGACCGAGGCTGTTGGCTTCCGGCACGATCAGGCTGATCGATCCGTTCTTCTCGCGCAGCTTCAAGGCTTTGGCGATGTTCGCCGCAGCTTCGATCAGCGCTTTGGAACCCAGCGAAGTACCAGCGATGATCAACGGACGCTTGGCTGCGAGCAGGGCGTCGGCGATGCGCTTGGCCAGCTCCAGTGCTTCGGCGTCCAGACCTTCAACGGCCGGAGCGCTGGCATCCAGCGCGTGAGCCACGGCGAAACCGATGCGTGCCAGGTCGTCGGGAGCGGCGTGTACGCACTCTTCGGCGATGTCGTCGAGCTTGGTTTCAGCCAGGCTGGCGATGAACAGCGGGTGCAGCTCGTGCTGACCGATGTTCTTCACGGCGGCGTCGAGCCACGGCTGCACGCGCATTGCGTCGGCCATGTCTTCAGCCTTGCCCTTGACCGACTGACGCAGGGCAAGCGCCATACGGGCGGCGGTCTGGGTCAGGTCTTCACCGAGGACGAAGATTGCGTCGTGGTCTTCGATGTCGCGCATGTTCGGTACTGGCAGCGGGCTGTCATTCAGCACTTGCAGGACCAGACGGATGCGTTCCAGTTCGGACGCTTCGATACCGGAGTAGAAGTGCTCGGCGCCCACCAGTTCGCGCAACGCGTAGTTGCTTTCAAGGCTGGCACGCGGCGAACCGATACCAACGATGTTGCGCCCGCGCAGCAGGTCAGCGGCTTTATCCAGCGCGGCATCCAGGCTGAGCTTGGTGCCGTCGGCCAGCAGCGGCTGACGTGGACGGTCGGTGCGGTTGACGTAGCCATAACCGAAACGGCCACGGTCGCACAGGAAGTACTGGTTCACCGAACCGTTGAAACGGTTTTCGATGCGACGCAGCTCGCCGTAACGCTCGCCCGGGGAGATGTTGCAACCGCTCGAGCAGCCATGGCAGATGCTCGGCGCGAATTGCATGTCCCACTTGCGGTTGTAGCGCTCCGAGTGAGTCTTGTCGGTGAACACACCGGTCGGGCAGACCTCGGTGAGGTTGCCGGAGAACTCGCTCTCGAGGGTGCCGTCTTCAACGCGACCGAAGTACACGTTGTCGTGGGCGCCGAATACGCCGAGGTCGGTGCCGCCGGCGTAGTCCTTGTAGAAACGCACGCAGCGGTAGCAAGCGATGCAGCGGTTCATTTCGTGGGAAATGAACGGGCCCAGTTGCTGGTTCTGGTGGGTACGTTTGGTGAAGCGATAACGGCGCTCGTTGTGGCCGGTCATCACGGTCATGTCTTGCAAGTGGCAATGACCGCCTTCTTCGCAGACCGGGCAGTCGTGCGGGTGGTTGGTCATCAGCCATTCGACAACACTGGCGCGGAACGCCTTGGACTCGTCATCTTCGATGGAGATCCAGGTGTTGTCGGTGGCCGGGGTCATGCAGGACATGACGATGCGACCACGGGTGTCGTTCTCGTCGGTGTACTGCTTGACCGCGCACTGGCGGCAGGCCCCGACGCTACCAAGCGCGGGGTGCCAGCAGAAATATGGAATGTCGAGGCCCAGCGACAGACATGCCTGTAACAGGTTGTCTGCCCCGTCGACTTCGAGCGCTTTGCCGTCTACGTGGATAGTGGCCATGGTTCAAAGGTCTTCGTTGGCCCGGTGTCAGCGGGCGTGGCTAATGGAATCTTGTTATCGGTCCGAATCCAACCAGCCCCGAAAGGCGTCATCGGACGCAAGACGCAGGGCACGGACCCTGCGTCTTTGTTAAGCGTTTACGCGCCGACTACGATCGGCTTTGCCAGAGGCGGGACGGCGGCGCTGGTAGGCGCGATGCCGGCTTCGAACTCTGGACGGAAGTATTTGATGGCACTGCCCAAAGGCTCCACGGCACCCGGTGCGTGAGCACAGAAGGTCTTGCCCGGGCCGAGGAAGTTGACCAGACCCAGCAGGGTCTCGATATCGCCCGGCTGACCGCGGCCCTCTTCGATGGCCATCAAGAGCTTGACGCTCCATGGCAAGCCATCGCGGCACGGGGTGCAGAAACCGCACGACTCGCGGGCGAAGAACTGCTCCATGTTGCGCAGCAAGGAGACCATGTTGACGCTGTCGTCCACCGCCATGGCCAGGCCGGTACCCATCCGGGTGCCTACTTTGGCAATGCCGCCGGCATACATCTGCGCGTCGAGGTGCTCTGGCAACAGGAAACCGGTACCGGCGCCGCCTGGCTGCCAGGCCTTGAGCTTGAAGCCGTCGCGCATGCCGCCGGCGTAGTCTTCGAACAACTCGCGACCGGTGACGCCGAATGGCAATTCCCACAGGCCGGGATTCTTGACCTTGCCGGAGAAGCCCATGAGCTTGGTGCCCATGTCTTCACTGCCATCGCGGGCCAACGATTTGTACCAGTCGACGCCGTCGGCGATGATCGCCGGCACGTTGCACAGGGTTTCGACGTTGTTCACGCAAGTCGGCTTGCCCCACACGCCAACGGCGGCAGGGAAGGGCGGCTTGGAGCGCGGGTTGGCACGGCGACCTTCGAGGGAGTTGATCAGTGCGGTTTCTTCACCGCAGATGTAACGCCCGGCGCCGGTGTGCACGAACAGCTCGAAATCAAAACCGCTGCCGAGAATGTTCTTGCCCAGCAGGCCCGCTGCCTTGGCTTCTTCCACGGCACGATTGAGGTGCTTGGCGGCGGTGGTGTATTCGCCACGCAGGAAGATGTAGCCACGGTAGGTTTTCAGCGCGCGGGCACTGATCAGCATGCCTTCGATCAGCAGATGGGGCAGTTGCTCCATCAGCATGCGGTCTTTCCAGGTGTTCGGCTCCATTTCATCCGCGTTGCACAGCAGGTAGCGGATGTTGATGGATTCGTCTTTGGGCATCAGGCCCCACTTAACGCCAGTGGGGAAGCCTGCACCGCCGCGACCTTTGAGGCCTGCGTCTTTCACGGTCTGGACAATGGCGTCCTGATCCATGTCGGCGAAGGCTTTGCGCGCAGCGGCGTAACCGTTCTTGGCCTGGTACTCGTCGAGCCACACGGCTTCGCCGTCGTCACGCAGGCGCCAGGTCAGCGGGTGAGTCTCGGCCGAACGCTGGATGCGGTTGGCCGGGCCGAAAGATGTCAGGGTCATACGTAGCCCTCGAGCAGTTTGGCGACGCCGGCAGGCTGGACATCGCCAAAGGTGTCGTCATCGATCATCAGCGCCGGGGCCTTGTCGCAGTTGCCGAGGCAGCAGACGGGCAGCAGGGTGAAACGACCGTCGGTGGTGGTCTGACCCAGGCCGATCCCCAGATTGTTCTGGATTTCGCTGACTACCGACTCGTGGCCGCCGATGTAGCAGACCATGCTGTCGCAGACGCGAATGATGTGCCGGCCGACTGGCTGACGGAAGATCTGGCTATAGAACGTCGCCACGCCTTCAACGTCGCTGGCCGGGATGCCGAGGATCTCGCCGATCGCGTACAAGGCGCCATCCGGCACCCAGCCACGTTCCTTCTGAACGATCTTCAGGGCTTCGATCGACGCCGCGCGCGGGTCTTCGTAGTGATGCAGCTCGTGCTCGATGGCCGAGCGCTCGGTTTCACTGAGGGTGAAACGGTCTGTCTGGATAAGCGTGCTGTTCATGCTTAGCGGTCCACGTCGGCCATAACGAAATCGATACTACCCAGGTACGCAATCATGTCCGCGACCATGCTGCCTTTGATCACCGAAGGGATCTGTTGCAGATGCGGGAAGCTTGGAGTGCGGATCCGGGTACGGTAGCTCATGGTGCCGCCGTCGCTCGTCAGGTAATAACTGTTGATGCCCTTGGTCGCTTCGATCATCTGGAAGGATTCGTTGGCCGGCATGACCGGGCCCCACGAAACTTGCAGGAAGTGCGTGATCAGGGTTTCGATGTGCTGCAGCGTGCGCTCTTTCGGTGGCGGCGTGGTCAGCGGGTGATCCGCCTTGTACGGGCCTTCCGGCATGTTGCGCATGCACTGGTCGATGATCTTGATGCTCTGGCGCATTTCTTCAACGCGCACCATGCAGCGGTCGTAGGCATCGCCATTGGCGGCCAGCGGCACTTCGAACTCGAAGTTCTCGTAGCCTGAGTACGGACGCGCTTTACGCAGATCGAAGTCGCAACCGGTCGAACGCAGGCCGGCACCGGTGACGCCCCATTCCAGGGCCTCTTTGGTGTTGTACTGGGCAACGCCGATGGTCCGACCCTTGAGGATGCTGTTCTGCAGTGCAGCCTTGGTGTATTCGTCGAGGCGTTTTGGCAGCCATTCAACGAAGTCCTTGACCAGTTTTTCCCAGCCGCGTGGCAGGTCGTGCGCGACGCCACCGATGCGGTACCAGGCCGGGTGCAGACGGAAACCGGTGATGGCTTCGATCACCGTGTAAGCCTTCTGGCGGTCGGTGAAGGTGAAGAACACCGGGGTCATGGCACCCACGTCCTGGATGTACGTACCAAGGAACAGCAGGTGGCTGGTGATGCGGAAGAACTCGGCCATCATGATGCGGATGACGTCGACCTTCTCAGGCACTTTGATGCCGGCCAGCTTCTCGACCGAGAGCACGTACGGCAGGTTGTTCATCACGCCGCCGAGGTAATCGATCCGGTCGGTGTACGGGATGAAACTGTGCCAGGACTGACGCTCGGCCATCTTCTCGGCGCCACGGTGGTGGTAACCGATGTCCGGAACGCAGTCGACGATTTCTTCGCCATCGAGTTGCAGGATGATGCGGAACGCACCGTGGGCCGAAGGGTGGTTCGGGCCGAGGTTGAGGAACATGTAGTCCTCGTTCGGGCCGGAACGCTTCATGCCCCAGTCTTCAGGACGGAAACGCGCGGCTTCTTCTTCAAGCTGTTGCTTGGCCAGGGTCAGGCTGTATGGATCGAATTCAGTGGCGCGTGCCGGGAAGTCCTTGCGCAGCGGGTGACCTTCCCAGGTCGGCGGCATCATGATGCGCGACAGGTGCGGGTGACCTTTGAAGTCGATACCGAACATGTCCCAGACTTCACGCTCGTACCAGTTGGCGTTCGGCCAGATGCTGGTAACGGTCGGCAAGCTGAGGTCGCTCTCGGACAAGGCGACCTTGATCATCACGTCACTGTTACGCTCCAGCGACATGAGGTGATAGAACACGGTGAACTCAGCGTCGCTCGGCAAGCCCTGACGCTTGGTGCGCAGACGCTCGTCCACGCCGTGCAGGTCATAAAGCATGACGTACGGCTTGGGCAGGTTGCGCAGGAAGGTCAGGACTTCGACGAGTCTGGCACGCGCCACCCACAACACCGGCATGCCGGTGCGGGTCGGCTGGGCGGTGAACGCCTCAGGGCCAAAACGATTGTTCAGTTCGACGACCACATCCTGGTCGTCTGCCTTATAAGGCGGGATGTACAGAGCGCTGCCTGTAGTCATGGTTATTTTTTCGCTTTCGGTCAACGTAAAGAATGAAGCCAGCTTCTCGTTTCTTTGAAACAGATCTGGATCAGACTTCGTCAGGGCTGCGCAGGTTGGTGACTGCGATTCGCTGTTCGCGGCGCTGTTCCTTTTGCGAAGGCATCTCGGCGCGATAAACGCCTTGATCACCAACGACCCAGGAAAGTGGGCGACGCTCCTGTCCAATCGATTCCTGCAAGAGCATCAAGCCTTGCAGAAATGCTTCCGGACGGGGCGGGCAGCCAGGTACGTAGACGTCAACGGGCAGGAACTTGTCCACCCCTTGAACCACGGAGTAGATGTCGTACATGCCGCCGGAGTTGGCGCACGAACCCATCGAGATCACCCACTTGGGCTCGAGCATCTGCTCGTACAGGCGCTGAATGATCGGCGCCATCTTGATGAAGCACGTTCCGGCGATAACCATGAAGTCGGCCTGACGCGGCGATGCCCGGATAACCTCGGCGCCAAAGCGCGCGATGTCGTGGGGCGCCGTGAAGGCGGTGGTCATTTCCACGTAGCAGCACGACAAGCCGAAGTTGTACGGCCACAGGGAATTTTTACGCCCCCAGTTGACCGCGCCGTTCAGCACGTCTTCCAGCTTGCCCATGAAAATGTTTTTGTGAACTTGATCTTCTAACGGATCGGAAACGGTTTCCCGTTCGCCAATCGGATACTGCTCGTTAGGAGCATCGGGGTCGATCCTGGTGAGATTGTATTGCATTGCCAAAGCCTCATTGTTTCAGCTTCGCCTGCCGCTTGCGACGAGCTTCCGGAGCCCAGTCAAGGGCGCCCACTCGGAACAGGTAGACAAGACCTGCCAACAGAATTGCTATGAAAACGAGAGCTTCGACGAATCCGGTCCAGCCGCTTTCGCGGACGGACACAGACCATGCAAAGAGAAAGAGGGCTTCGATATCGAAGATCACGAAGAGCATCGCGACCAGATAGAATTTGGCTGAGAGCCGCAAGCGGGCGCCACCTGTAGGTAGCATGCCGGACTCGAACGGTTCGTTTTTGCTGCGACCCCAGGCTTTTGACCCAAGGAGGCTGGAGACGCCAAGCATGAAGGCACACAGGCCGACGACGCCCAGAAGGAAAATGGCAAAGCCCCAGTTGTGGGCCATGAGTCCTGTCGCTTCGGGCATGCTGGTAATCCTTAACAGAGAGCAAAGGTCTCTGAGCTTGATAAAGAAATAAAGCAGTGACGATATGTCGCAGCAATCAATCGCGGTGATTTTATGGCTAAACACCCGGCAAGTAAAATTCCTATAGCGAAATTATTTATTGGAATAAGGACATAGCGCACCTTTATCGCCTCACAGCCCATGCCCAGCGGGCATTAGGAGCTTTGGAACGAATTATGTTTTGTAGGAAATGTAACGGTCATAGTTGCGGCTAAATGATAATCAATATTGTTTGGGTCGGTTTTGTAAGTATTTAACGGGTGAGTAGTTGGGAAGTTGTCTTATAAGCGCGTTACTACAAGTAGCGGCGGCGCCCGTTTTATCCGATTTTTCCTGCACGCGTACCGACCTGAATCAATGTTTTGAGCGTGCTGATGCGCGGACAAAAAAACGCCCCGAACCAGTCGGGGCGTCAGATGTTCAGCGCTGCGGTTAGCTTTTACTCGTTCCGCAACGGCTGTCTACTCAGGCGAAGTCGATCAGTGGAACTGTTCTTCTTCGGTCGAACCGGTCAGCGCGGTTACCGAGGACGAGCCACCCTGAATCACGGTGGTCATGTCGTCGAAGTAGCCGGTGCCCACTTCCTGCTGGTGCGCCACGAAGGTGTAACCCTTGGAGGCATCAGCGAATTCCTGCTCTTGCAGCTTCACGTAGGCAGTCATGTCGTTGCGGGCGTAGTCGTGCGCCAGGTTGAACATGCTGTGCCACATGTTGTGAATGCCGGCCAGGGTGATGAACTGGTGCTTGTAACCCATGGCAGACAATTCGCGCTGGAACTTGGCGATGGTCGCGTCGTCCAGGTTTTTCTTCCAGTTGAAAGAAGGCGAGCAGTTGTACGACAGCAGCTGGTCCGGGTATTCCTTTTTGATCGCTTCGGCAAAGCGACGCGCTTCGTCCAGATCCGGCTTGGCGGTTTCGCACCAGATCAAATCGGCGTACGGCGCGTAAGCCAGGCCACGGGCGATCGCTTGATCGAGACCGGCGCGAACCTTGTAGAAACCTTCCTGAGTACGTTCACCAGTTACGAACGGCTGATCGTACGGGTCGCAATCGGAAGTCAGCAGGTCAGCGGCGTTCGCGTCGGTACGGGCCAGAATGATGGTCGGCGTACCGGCAACGTCAGCAGCCAGACGTGCAGCAGTCAGCTTCTGTACGGCTTCCTGGGTTGGCACCAGAACCTTGCCGCCCATGTGGCCGCACTTCTTCACGGAAGCCAGTTGGTCTTCGAAGTGAACGCCGGCGGCGCCTGCTTCGATCATGCTCTTCATCAGCTCGTAAGCGTTGAGTACGCCGCCGAAACCGGCTTCAGCGTCAGCCACGATTGGCGCGAAGTAGTCGATGTAGCCTTCGTCGCCCGGGCCTTTGCCGGCTTTCCACTGGATCTGGTCGGCACGACGGAAAGAGTTGTTGATGCGCTTGACCACGGTTGGAACCGAATCCACCGGGTACAGCGACTGATCCGGGTACATCGATTCTGCGGAGTTGTTGTCCGCAGCAACCTGCCAGCCGGACAGGTAGATCGCCTGGATACCGGCTTTCACCTGTTGTACTGCCTGGCCGCCGGTCAGGGCGCCCATGCAGTTGACGAAATCTTTGTCGGGACGGAAGGACGGCTTGGCACCCTGGGTGACCAGGTTCCACAGCTTCTCGGCGCCGAGTTTTGCAAAGGTGTGCTCTGGCTGAACCGAGCCACGCAGGCGGACGACGTCAGCAGCGGAGTAAGCGCGGGTCACGCCTTTCCAGCGCGGGTTTTCAGCCCAGTCTTTTTCAAGGGCTGCAATTTGCTGTTCGCGTGTCAGTGCCATGGAGATAAACCTCGTCGCGTCTTTTATGAAAAGTTGTTCTGCGGTGGAAAATTCCTTGCGCTCGCTGACCAGAAGCTTAGGCGGTCAGGTCGGATTCGGCGGGGCAGGCGACGGGATGAACGATGGGCTCGAGGGGAAGTGAGCAGGTAAAGGCGTACTGGCGGGCGCATTCGGGCGTCGTGGGCCTCTATACGAACTACAGTGTGATGCCGGGCTACCTAATTACGCTTCCGTCCCTCGGGACAACTTCGTTCCAGTCGGCAACCTCGTCAAACACACCTTGTGGGCGGTACAGACACGAAGCGGTTCGCGGGGTTGGTGCGAACGTCGCTTCGAAGGCCCTTGCCAGGGCCTCTGATTAGCGGGAGCGAGGCCATCATGCCTTCGCTTTTTTGGCCCGTCAAACGTTTTGTAGTGCTTTTTTTAAAGCACTACATCTTTCGTCTAATACGACTAATCAGTCAGTTTTCGGTGCTTTAGTCCAGGCTGTCGACTTTTACCCGCAACGTCATGTCATCCCGGCCTTGAGTAGAGTAGCTGCGGGTCAGGCCCTGTTTGTCGGCCTGGGTCTGGCTGTTGACCCCGGCGAGAGTGATCCACTCGCCCAGTCTCCCGGTGACAGTTGTGTCGGTACTCTGCACGTTCACTACATCGGGACGTTCCTGGCTCATGCGGTCACGGTTGGTACTGATCGACAGGTGAACGATGTTGCCGGTGACGCTGGCAGTCACGTAGAAGCCTTGCGTGACGTTGCGATACTCGGTCTGGCTGCGCTGATCGCCGTAGGAATCGGTCTGGCTGCTGGTGAGCGGCACGCTCTGGCCGACCTGGATCAGCGCCGGTGCGCCTTCGCTGGCCTGCACTTGCTGAATGCCGCCGTCACGGCTGGTGGTGCTGCGGCTGATGATGCGTGTTTGCGAGCCATTCATCGAATAACCTTCATCGCCGCGACCGTTGTTTTCATTGGTGTCGACAGTGATCAGCAGGCGCTTGGGTGCGGTGTCGAGCTGCGAGAGCAGGCTCTTGAGTTCTTCGATCTTGCCCGGTTCAGCATTTACGATGAGTTGATTGCCATAGGCGCTGACCTTGCCGTCCGTGCCGATGAATTCCTGCGCGACCGGTAGCATGTCGGCGCTGGTATGGTATTTGAGGGGTACGATTTCTGTGGCTGCCATCACCGAAAAACTGCAGCCAAGCAGCAGGGTGGTGAGCAGGGTGCGTAGGGACATGTCCGTTATCTCCGCGTTCGAAAGGCTTGATATTGCCAGTTTGTCGGCCCGGGGTGGGGCAAGTTGAATGCCAGACAGCAAAACGCCCCGGCATCCGAGGATGGCGGGGCGTTTACTGATGTCCACTTACTGCTTTTTGTGGTGAGGGGATCTCCAGAGATCACAAGATCTCTGCTGATCACGCCGAATGGCGAACCATGTCGACATGCGGAATTCCGGCTTCAAGGAATTCCTCGCTGACCAAGCTGAAACCCAAGCGCTCATAGAACGCCGTGGCCTGCACTTGCGCGCTGAGCATCTGCTGCTTCAGTCCGCGCGCTTCCGCTTCGGCAATCACCGCTTGCATCAGCGCATCACCAACCTTCATCCCGCGCCAGTCTTTCAGCACCGAAACCCGGCCTATGTGCCCGTCGGGCAACAGGCGGGCGGTGCCGATTGGAAAGTCGCCTTCGAAAGCCAGGAAGTGCACGGCCGTTGCATCGTCGGCGTCCCACTCCAGTTCAGGCGGAACCGATTGCTCGGCAATGAACACCGTTTCGCGAATGCGGCGGATCTCGGCGATGTCCTTTTGCCAATCTGCAACACGTACGCGAATCTTATTCATCGTCGGCGAACCCCAGGCTCCCTTGCTTGACCAGTTCGCACAGCAGGCCACGACCGTCCTCGTCGTTCAGCCACTCACCGAGGTTGTCGGTGTGCAGGGCGTCGGCGGAGCAGATCAGCTTGAGCAGTTCGCGTAGTTTGCCCGGCAGATAACGGCTCTGGCCGCTGGCGAACAGCAGCAGATCGTCATCGACTTCCGACCACGCCAGACGCGCGCTCGGGTTGCGGATCAGGATCGCGCCATCCTGCAGGGCGCTGAGGAAGTCTTCTTCCTCGACTTCTTCCGGGCCGGCGACCAGCTCTGGATAACGCGGCTCGGTCATGTACTGGCCGAACCAGGTCAGCAGCAGGCGTTCGTCGCTCATGTGCTCGGCGAGCAGCGCTTTGAGGCGGCCGAGTGCATCGTGCTGGATCTGATGCGGATCGCTGACCGGCTGCGCATCGGCGTCGGTGTAGCGCTCTTCGTCAGTCAGGAACTGGCTGAGGAAGTCGGTGAAGTGGGTCAGCACTTCAGCGGCGCTCGGGGCGCGGAAACCGACCGAGTAGGTCATGCAGTCATCCACGGCCACGCCGCAGTGCGCCAGACGCGGCGGCAGGTAGAGCATGTCGCCGGGTTCCAGCACCCACTCTTCGGTCTGTTCGAATTCGGCAAGGATGCGCAGGTCCGCGTGCTTGAGCAGCGGGCTCTCAGAATCGCACATCTGACCGATTTTCCAGTTGCGCTTGCCCTGGCCTTGCAGCAGGAACACGTCGTAGTTGTCGAAGTGCGGACCCACGCTGCCACCCGGGGCGGCGAAGCTGATCATTACGTCATCGACGCGCCAGCTCGGCAGGAAGCGGAAGTTTTCCAGCAGTTCGCTGACTTCCGGCACGAACTGATCGACTGCCTGTACCAGCAGAGTCCAGTCTTTTTCCGGCAGTTTGCTGAATTCGTCTTCGGCGAACGGGCCGCGACGCAATTCCCATGGGCGCTCGCCGTTTTCGATCACCAGGCGCGATTCAACTTCTTCTTCCAGGGCCAGGCCGGCCAGTTCATCGGCATCGATCGGGCTTTCGAAATCTGGAATCGCCTGACGCACCAGCAATGGTTTTTTCTGCCAGTAATCGCGCATGAATTCACGCGCAGTAAGGCCGCCCAGAAGTTGAAGAGGAATATCAGGATTCATGTGTAACCTATTGAAAAAATGTATTTTTCAGACGGGAATAAAAACGCCCGGCGCTGCCGGGCGTCTCAAACGGGTCCAGCAGTCGATCAGATGCGTTTGGCCTGTGCCACAGCGTTGCCGATGTAGTTGGCCGGGTTCAGTAATTTCAGCTCGGCTTTCGCTTCGGCTGGCATGTCCAGACCGTCGATGAAAGTCTGCAGCGCTTCAGGGCTGATGCCCTTGCCGCGGGTCAGTTCTTTCAGCTTTTCGTACGGGTTTTCGATGTTGTAGCGACGCATCACGGTCTGAATCGGCTCGGCCAGGACTTCCCAGCAAGCGTCCAGATCAGCGGCGATCTTCTGCTCGTTCAGCTCAAGCTTGCTGATGCCTTTGAGGCTGGCTTCGTACGCGATTACGCTGTGGGCGAAGCCGACACCGAGGTTACGCAGGACGGTGGAGTCGGTCAGGTCGCGCTGCCAGCGGGAGATCGGCAGTTTGCTCGCCAGGTGCTGGAACAGTGCGTTGGCGATGCCCAGGTTGCCTTCGGAGTTTTCGAAGTCGATCGGGTTGACCTTGTGCGGCATGGTCGACGAACCGATTTCGCCAGCGATGGTGCGCTGTTTGAAATAACCCAGGGAAATGTAGCCCCAGATGTCACGGTCGAAGTCGATCAGAATGGTGTTGAAGCGCGCGATCGCGTCAAACAGCTCGGCGATGTAGTCGTGCGGCTCGATCTGCGTGGTGTACGGGTTGAAACCCAGACCCAGCTCGTCTTCGATGAAGGCGCGGGCGTTGGCTTCCCAGTCGATCTGCGGGTAGGCCGACAGGTGCGCGTTGTAGTTGCCGACGGCGCCGTTGATCTTGCCCAGCAGCGGAACGGCAGCCACTTGAGCGATTTGACGCTCGAGACGGTAAACCACGTTCGCCAGTTCTTTGCCCAGCGTGGTTGGCGACGCTGGCTGACCGTGGGTGCGCGAGAGCATCGGCACGTCGGCAAAACGGATCGCCAGTTCGCGGATGGCTTCGGCGGTCTGGCGCATCAGCGGCAGCATTACATCATCGCGGCCTTCGCGCAGCATCAGGGCGTGGGACAGGTTGTTGATGTCCTCGCTGGTGCAGGCAAAGTGGATGAATTCGCTGACGGCGGCCAGCTCAGGCAGCTTGGCGGCTTGCTCTTTGAGCAGGTACTCGATGGCTTTTACGTCGTGGTTGGTAGTGCGCTCGATCTCTTTGACGCGCTCGGCGTGCTCCAGCGCGAAGTTTTCCGCCAGTTCATTCAGAACGGCGTTGGCCTCGGCGGAGAAGGCTGGCACTTCCGGGATGCCGGCGTGAGCGGCCAGGCGCTGGAGCCAGCGCACTTCAACCAGAACGCGGGCACGGATCAGGCCGTACTCGCTGAAAATTGGGCGCAGGGCCTGGGTTTTGCCGGCGTAGCGGCCGTCAACAGGGGAAACCGCAGTGAGCGAAGAAAGCTGCATGGGGTGTTCTCGGACAGTCGGGCAACGAAATGGGGCGCGTATCATACATGAAAAATTCCGCCGGTCCGTTGCCAACTGACCGGCGTATTACGCGTTACAGACTACAAAACTTTTGTTGCAGGCGATTTATTCGCTGCGCATCAGCGGATACAACTCTTTGAGCAGCTTGCGCCGGCTGATCACTAGCTGCCAGCGATGGCCGCCGAGCTGACGCCACAGGCGCGCCGAACGAATCCCGGCGAGCAGCAGGGCGCGGATCTTCGAAGCGTTGCTCGGCTGTTGCAGATTGCGCATGTCGCCATGCACCTGAATCCGTTGGCGCAGAGTGCTCAGGGTGTCCTGATACAGTGCGCCGCACGCCGCGATCACGTTTTCATGCGCCGGGCCGAAGTGCTCGACCTGCGACTGAATCTGCGGCAGACGCTTGCCGATCACCTCGAGCATGTCTTCGCGCTTGGCCAATTGGCGCTCCAGACCGAGCATCGCCAAGGCATAGCGCAGCGGCTCGCGCTGCAAGGTGCTCGGATCGCGTTCGAGGGCGCCGATCAATGCGCGATAGCCTTCACGCAGATTGAGGTCGTCGCCGCCGTACACGTCCAGCGTGTCTTTCGGGTCGCGTACCAGCAGGCTGCCGAGCATGCAGGTCAGGCCGGCTTCGCTGGTCTGGCCGCTCTTGGCGATGCGATCCACCAGCACAGCGGCAAGAAACACGCCGCCGAGTGCCGTCAGTTGCTCCTGAGTCGGGCTCATGCCTCGCCGCTCCACGGCTCGGCGACTTCGATCACGCCGCCGCCGAGGCAGATTTCACCGTCGTAGAACACCACGGATTGCCCTGGGGTCACTGCGCGTTGCGGTTCGTCGAACACCGCGCGATAGCCGGTCGCAGTTTGCTCAAGGATGCAGCCCTGATCGCCCTGGCGATAGCGCACTTTGGCGGTCAAGCGCCGCGGCTGGCTCAGATCGATCGGGTTGACCCAATAGATTTCCGAGGCGAGCAGGGCGCCGGAGAACAGCCACGGGTGGTTGTTGCCCTGACCGACGATCAGCTCGTTGGTGTCCAGGTCCTTGCGCAGCACGTACCACGGCTCATCACCGGCGTCTTTCAAGCCGCCGATGCCCAGGCCCTGACGCTGGCCGATGGTGTGGTACATCAAGCCGTGGTGACGGCCGATGACTTCGCCTTCGGTGGTCTTGATCTCGCCCGGTTGCGCCGGCAGGTATTGCTTGAGGAAATCGCTGAAACGGCGCTCGCCGATGAAGCAGATCCCGGTGGAATCCTTCTTCTTGGCTGTGGCCAGTTCGTATTTCTCGGCAATGGCACGGACTTCGGGCTTTTCCAGCTCGCCGACCGGGAACAGTGTCTTGGCGATCTGCTCGCCGCCGACGGCGTGCAGGAAGTAGCTCTGATCCTTGTTCGCGTCGAGGCCTTTAAGTAGCTCGGTGCGGCCATCGATGTCACGGCGGCGCACGTAGTGGCCGGTGGCGATCAGGTCGGCACCGAGCATCATGGCGTAGTCGAGGAACGCCTTGAACTTGATCTCGCGGTTACACAGGATGTCCGGGTTCGGCGTGCGTCCGGCTTTGTATTCGGCGAGGAAGTGCTCGAACACGTTGTCCCAGTACTCGGCGGCAAAGTTGGCGGTGTGCAGCTTGATGCCGATCTTGTCGCACACGGCCTGCGCATCCGCCAGGTCGTCCATGGCGGTGCAGTATTCCGTTCCGTCGTCTTCTTCCCAGTTCTTCATGAACAGGCCTTCCACCGCGTAACCCTGCTCGATCAGCAGGAGAGCGGAAACGGAAGAGTCCACGCCGCCGGACATGCCGACAATGACGCGCTTCTTGGATGTGTCAGAAGGGGCTGGATCACGCATAGGGATTCAATGAGTGTCTTGAAAAAGGACGCGATTCTAGCAGGCTCACGCCCGCAAGGCTAAAGGGAAGGGCGGATCAGTTCGAGACTGAAGTGATTGCCGGCCAGATAATCGTCGATGCAACGGATGATCAGCTCGCTGCGCCAGTTGTCGCGTTGAGCCATTAATTCTTCGCGGGTCAACCACTTGGCGCCGACGATGCCGTCGTCGAGTTGATAATCCGCGTGGTGTTTCAGGGCTTTGGCGGCAAAGCACACGCGTTGGTAAGTCACGCTGTTACTTGGGGCGGTGTACAGGTAAATGCCGATCACGCCGGTGGGTTCGACGTCCCAGCCGGTTTCTTCGAGGGTTTCACGGATCGCGGCTTCGATCAGGGTTTCGTCGGGGTCGAGATGGCCGGCGGGCTGATTGAGCACGTTGCGCCCGGCCTTGTGCTCTTCGACCATCAGAAAGCGGCCGTTGTCTTCTACGATGGTGGCGACGGTGATGTGGGGTTTCCAGTCCATAGGTGTCCTCAACTGTTGAATATTGAAACCCGATCCCTGTGGGAGCTGGCTTGCCAGCGATTGCAGTGGGTCAGTCACCATCATCGTTGAATGATAATCCGCTATCGCTGGCAAGCCAGCTCCCACAGGGTTTTGTGGTGATCATAAAGCCCGGAAACACAAACCCCGGCACTGGGCCGGGGCTTGTTTACCGCGCTACAACCTTACACCAGCGCAGCAATCGCCGCGTTGAAGGTTGCGCTTGGGCGCATGGCCTTGCTGATCAGCTCGGCATTGGCATGGTAGTAACCGCCGATGTCCACTGGCTTGCCTTGAACGGCGTTGAGCTCGGCGACGATGGTCGCTTCGTTCTCGGTCAGGGTCTTGGCCAGAGTCGCGAACTGCGCTTGCAGTGCAGCGTCTTCAGTCTGGGCGGCCAGAGCTTGTGCCCAGTACATTGCCAGATAGAAGTGGCTGCCGCGGTTGTCGATGTTGCCGACTTTGCGCGATGGCGACTTGTTGTTGTCGAGGAACTGGCCGGTGGCCTGATCCAGAGTCTTCGACAGTACCAGCGCTTTCGGGTTGTTGTAGTTCACACCCAAATGCTCCAGCGAGGCTGCCAGAGCGAGGAACTCGCCCAGCGAATCCCAGCGCAGGAAGTTCTCTTCAACCAGTTGCTGCACGTGCTTCGGTGCCGAACCGCCAGCGCCGGTTTCGAACAGGCCACCACCGTTCATCAGCGGCACGATCGACAGCATCTTGGCGCTGGTGCCCAGTTCCATGATCGGGAACAGGTCAGTCAGGTAGTCGCGCAGCACGTTGCCGGTCACCGAGATGGTGTCCTTGCCGGCGCGGGTGCGTTGCAGGGTGAACTTCATTGCGTCGACCGGCGCCATGATCTGGATGTCCAGACCGGCAGTGTCGTGATCCTTCAGGTAAGCCTGAACTTTCTCGATCACCACGCCATCGTGAGCGCGCATCGGGTCGAGCCAGAAGATCGCCGGGGTGCTGCTTGCACGGGCACGGTTGACGGCCAGTTTGACCCAGTCCTGGATCGGCGCGTCTTTGGTCTGGCACATGCGGAAGATGTCGCCGGCTTCAACAGCCTGTTCCATCAGCAGGGTGCCTTTGCTGTCGGTCACGCGAACCACGCCATCGGCCTTGATCTGGAAGGTCTTGTCGTGGGAGCCGTATTCTTCAGCTTTTTTAGCCATCAGGCCAACGTTTGGCACGCTGCCCATGGTGGTCGGATCGAAAGCGCCATTGGCTTTGCAATCTTCGATCACGGCCTGGTAGATGGTTGCATAGCAACGATCCGGGATCACAGCCTTGGTGTCGTGCAGCTGGCCGTCGGTGCCCCACATCTTGCCGGAGTCACGGATCATGGCCGGCATCGAGGCGTCGACGATGACGTCGCTCGGCACGTGCAGGTTGGTGATGCCTTTGTCGGAGTTGACCATCGCCAGCGACGGGCGCGCGGCGTAGACCGCAGCCATGTCGGCTTCGATCTGCGCTTGCTGCTCGGCCGGCAAAGCCTTGATGCGGGCGTACAGGTCGCCGATGCCGTTGTTCAGGTTGAAGCCGATCTGAGCCAGCACGTCAGCGTGCTTGGTCAGGGCGTCTTTATAGAACTCGGCAACGATCTGGCCGAACATGATCGGGTCGGAGACCTTCATCATGGTCGCTTTCAAGTGCACCGACAGCAGCACGCCTTGTTGCTTGGCGCTTTCGATTTCAGCAGCGATGAACGAACGCAGGGCGTTTTTGCTCATCACGGCGCAGTCGAGGATCTCGCCGGCCTGAACGCTGGTTTTTTCTTTGAGAACGGTAGCGCTACCGTCCTTGGCGATCAGCTCGATCTTCACGGCGTCAGCGGCGTCGATCAGGGCAGCTTTTTCGCTGCCGTAGAAATCGCCGGTGCTCATGTGAGCGACGTGGGACTTGGAATCTTTGGCCCAGGCGCCCATTTTGTGCGGGTGCTTGCGCGCGTAGTTCTTGACCGACAGCGGAGCGCGACGGTCCGAGTTGCCTTCGCGCAGAACCGGGTTCACGGCGCTGCCCTTGATCTTGTCGTAGCGCGCCTTGGCTTCTTTGTCGGCGTCGCTGGTTACGGCTTCCGGGTAGTCCGGCAGGTTGTAACCCTGGGCTTGCAGTTCCTTGATCGCGGCTTGCAGTTGCGGAACCGAAGCGCTGATGTTCGGCAGCTTGATGATGTTCGCTTCAGGCGTAACGGCCAGGTCGCCCAGTTCGGCGAGGTGGTCGGCTACGGCTTTGTCACCCAGTTGCTCGGGGAAGCTGGCCAGAATGCGTGCTGCAAGAGAGATATCGCGAGTTTCCACGGCGATATCGGCCGAGGCGGTGTAAGCCTCGATGATCGGCAGCAGGGAATAGGTGGCGAGGGCCGGGGCTTCGTCGGTGAAGGTATAGATGATCTTCGAGCGGGTGGGCATATTCGGATTAACTCTCTCTTCTTTGCTAAAGCATGCGCAGAAACTCGAGGGGCGCCGGGTAAGCGCGTTCGTTCAAAGTCAGCCATGAACCGAATGTCGAGATTCTTCGCGGTGATGTTGGGTGCATCAGTAGAGCGTCAAGCAGTCAGGCTGCGATAACAACCTGCCTATAGGTCGGAAAGTCTCGTTCTAGAGAGGCCAGCCGCCGTGACCCTGTGGTCAGCGGGCGGCATTATACATAGGTAGCTGGCAATCTGCCGATGGTTCATATGCAACGATTCTCGTCCATTGGTCTAAAGGTCGCAGGGCGGGGTGGGGCGTAGAGTCGTTGCGAATGCTTGAGATTGGCGCTTTTCCCTTTGCTTTCAGGCTTGTACGAAACGCTTTGTGCCCGCGCCCGGAACATGGGGTTTGCGTGTTGATTTAACTGGGTTACGCTCGGACCAAGCCAGATGTTCAATCCAAACAATGGAGTTCAGCATGGGTTACAAGAAGATTCAGGTTCCAGCCGTCGGCGACAAAATCACCGTCAACGCAGACCATTCTCTCAATGTTCCTGAGAACCCGATCATCCCCTTCATCGAGGGTGATGGCATTGGGGTTGATATCAGCCCGGTCATGATCAAGGTCGTCGATGCTGCCGTTGAAAAAGCTTACGGCGGCAAGCGCAAGATCTCCTGGATGGAAGTTTACGCTGGCGAGAAGGCGACTCAGGTTTACGATCAGGACACCTGGCTGCCTCAGGAAACCCTCGATGCAGTCAAGGACTACGTAGTCTCTATCAAAGGCCCGCTGACCACCCCGGTCGGTGGCGGCATCCGCTCGCTGAACGTGGCGCTGCGTCAGCAGCTCGATCTGTATGTCTGCCTGCGCCCGGTGCGCTGGTTCGAAGGCGTGCCTAGCCCGGTGAAAAAGCCAGGCGATGTCGACATGACCATCTTCCGCGAAAACTCCGAAGACATTTACGCCGGTATCGAATGGAAGGCCGGCTCGCCGGAAGCGACCAAGGTCATCAAATTCCTTAAAGAAGAAATGGGCGTCACCAAGATCCGTTTCGACGAAAACTGCGGCATCGGCGTCAAGCCGGTTTCGCTGCAAGGCACCAAGCGTCTGGCGCGCAAAGCACTGCAATACGTGGTCGACAATGACCGCGATTCGCTGACCATCGTGCACAAAGGCAACATCATGAAGTTCACCGAAGGTGCCTTCAAGGAATGGGCCTATGAAGTGGCGGCCGAAGAGTTCGGCGCGACCCTGCTCGACGGTGGCCCGTGGATGCAGTTCAAGAACCCGAAAACCGGCAAGAACGTTGTGGTCAAAGATGCAATCGCCGATGCCATGCTCCAGCAAATCCTGCTGCGCCCGGCTGAATATGACGTGATCGCTACCTTGAACCTCAATGGCGACTACCTCTCCGACGCGCTGGCGGCAGAAGTGGGTGGTATCGGTATCGCACCGGGTGCCAACCTGTCCGACACCATTGCCATGTTCGAAGCGACCCACGGTACTGCGCCGAAATACGCCGGCAAGGACCAGGTCAATCCGGGCTCGCTGATTCTGTCCGCCGAGATGATGTTGCGTCATATGGGCTGGACCGAAGCCGCCGATCTGATCATCAAAGGCACCAACGGCGCGATCTCCGCCAAGACCGTGACCTATGACTTCGAACGTCTGATGGACGGCGCGAAGCTGGTTTCTTCCTCCGGCTTTGGTGATGCACTGATCTCGCACATGTAAACGCCTCTGTAATAATCAGCTACAACAAAACCGCCCGGCTCGAGTGATCGAGTCGGGCGGTTTTTTCTGGCAGGTGGTTTATGTCGCTTTAGCTGGTTACCGTTTGATGCGCGGCGGCGGCCGAGACGGCATCTGTTGCGACCGCAGCGCAAGTAATCTTGACCGCATGCAGGCCTTTCGGGCCTTGCACAATGTCGAATTTAACCAGTTGCCCAGCCTTGAGGGTTTTGTATCCCTCCATTTCAATGGCGGAGTAATGGGTGAAAAAATCGATTCTATTGCCGTCCTCGTCTTTCCCTTGGGGGGCGTCGGTATTGATGAAACCGAACCCCTTGGCGTTGTTGAACCACTTCACCGTGCCGACAAACATGCTCAAATCCCTCTGCAACAGTCTCCATCGCTGGAGTATCATCCAATGAGTCCGCAGTCATCTTCATAATATAAAGATTGACTCCGCGGATCTTTTTTACCCACTGTGGGTTCTATTGGTTGTAACACCGTTTTCCCGATAGTCAAGGTGACCGGGCAGTCGGAGTTGAAAACGTGCCAAAGCGCCCCCACCACTGTATTTGCACAACTGACGAACCTTTCTTTCCATGCATGCAATCAGCCAGATTCGACTAACATTCAATCAGGATCGCCCGACCTTCCAAAAGGATCATCCGGAGGAACACGACGACGATTCGGCGGGCGTTGCTGTTCAGGAAGCAAAGCCTGCGTTGCAGGCGCCACCGATGTACAAGGTGGTTTTGTTTAATGATGACTACACACCGATGGATTTCGTCGTCGAAGTGCTCGAGGTGTTTTTTAACCTGAATCGCGAGCTGGCGACCAAGGTCATGCTGGCCGTCCACACAGAAGGGCGGGCAGTATGTGGAGTGTTTACCCGTGACATCGCCGAGACAAAGGCCATGCAGGTCAACCAGTACGCCAGGGAAAGCCAGCATCCGCTACTCTGTGAAATCGAGAAGGACGGTTAATCGCCGACCACTTGGGTATGAGGTGAAGCTATGTTAAACCGCGAGCTCGAAGTCACCCTCAATCTTGCCTTCAAGGAGGCTCGTTCGAAACGTCATGAATTCATGACCGTCGAACACCTGCTGCTGGCGCTATTGGATAATGAGGCTGCCGCCACCGTTTTGCGTGCCTGCGGCGCAAACCTCGACAAACTCAAGCATGATCTGCAGGAGTTCATCGACTCCACCACGCCATTGATCCCCGTCCACGACGAAGATCGCGAAACCCAGCCAACCCTGGGCTTCCAGCGTGTATTGCAGCGTGCTGTCTTTCATGTACAGAGCTCGGGCAAACGCGAAGTAACCGGCGCCAACGTGCTGGTTGCAATCTTCAGTGAGCAAGAGAGTCAGGCAGTGTTCCTGCTGAAACAGCAGAGCGTTGCGCGCATTGATGTCGTCAACTACATCGCTCACGGCATCTCCAAGGTGCCAGGGCACGGCGATCACTCTGAAGGTGAACAAGATATGCAGGACGACGAGGGCGGTGAGTCTTCTTCTTCAGGCAATCCTCTGGATGCTTATGCCAGCAACCTCAACGAACTCGCGCGTCAGGGTCGAATCGACCCGTTGGTCGGCCGTGAAATGGAAGTCGAGCGTGTCGCGCAGATCCTCGCGCGCCGCCGTAAAAACAATCCGCTGCTGGTAGGCGAAGCAGGTGTGGGTAAAACCGCGATTGCCGAAGGCCTGGCCAAGCGTATTGTCGACAACCAGGTGCCCGACCTGCTGGCGAACAGCGTGGTGTATTCGCTGGATCTTGGCGCGTTGTTGGCCGGCACAAAGTACCGTGGCGATTTCGAGAAGCGCTTCAAGGCCCTGCTTAACGAGCTGAAAAAGCGTCCGCAGGCGATCCTGTTCATCGACGAAATCCACACCATTATTGGTGCGGGTGCCGCGTCCGGTGGCGTCATGGATGCCTCGAACCTGCTCAAGCCGCTGCTGTCGTCCGGTGATATCCGCTGCATCGGCTCGACCACCTTCCAGGAATTCCGCGGCATCTTCGAGAAGGATCGTGCCTTGGCTCGGCGCTTCCAGAAAGTCGATGTGTCGGAGCCTTCGGTGGAAGACACCATCGGTATTCTGCGGGGCTTGAAGGGGCGTTTCGAAGCGCACCACAGCATCGAGTACAGCGATGAGGCCTTGCGTGCCGCTGCCGAACTGGCTTCGCGCTACATCAATGACCGGCACATGCCGGACAAAGCCATCGATGTGATTGACGAGGCCGGCGCCTACCAGCGTCTGCAACCGGTCGAGAAGCGCGCCAAGCGCATCGAAGTCCCGCACGTTGAAGACATCGTGGCCAAGATCGCGCGGATTCCGCCGAAGCACGTCAACACGTCCGACCGGGAGCTGCTGCGTAACCTTGAGCGGGACCTGAAGCTGACGGTGTTTGGTCAGGACGCGGCGATCGATTCGCTGTCGACTGCGATCAAACTGTCCCGTGCCGGCCTCAAGTCGCCTGACAAGCCAGTCGGTTCGTTCCTGTTCGCAGGGCCGACCGGTGTCGGTAAAACCGAAGCGGCGCGGCAGTTGGCCAAAGCGCTCGGGATCGAGTTGGTGCGTTTCGACATGTCCGAGTACATGGAGCGTCACACCGTATCGCGTCTGATCGGTGCGCCTCCGGGTTATGTCGGCTTCGATCAGGGCGGTCTGTTGACCGAAGCGATCACCAAGCAACCGCATTGCGTGCTGCTGCTCGACGAAATCGAGAAGGCGCATCCGGAAGTCTTCAATCTGCTGTTGCAGGTGATGGACCACGGCACGCTGACCGACAACAACGGACGCAAGGCGGATTTCCGCAATGTGATCGTGATCATGACCACCAACGCTGGTGCCGAAACTGCGGCGCGTGCTTCGATCGGTTTTACCCATCAGGATCATTCGTCCGATGCGATGGAAGTGATCAAGAAGAGTTTCACGCCGGAATTCCGCAACCGTCTGGATACCATTATTCAGTTTGGTCGCCTCAGTCATGAGGTCATCAAAAGTGTGGTGGACAAGTTCCTCACCGAACTTCAGGCGCAGTTGGAAGACAAGCGTGTGTTGCTGGAGGTGACTGACGCGGCGCGTAGCTGGATTGCGGCGGGTGGTTACGATGCGGCGATGGGTGCACGTCCGATGGCGCGTCTGATTCAGGACAAGATCAAGCGTCCGTTGGCGGAGGAGATTCTGTTTGGCGAGCTGGCCGAGCATGGCGGTGTGGTACACATCGACATCAAGGATGGTGAGTTGACGTTTGACTTCGAGACTACGGCGGAAATGGCCTGACATTGTTGTTGTTAAGCGAAAGGCGCCTTCGGGCGCCTTTTTTGTTTTGCGGGTTTTTTTGGTTTTGGGTGTATATCCGTTTTTTTGGTGATGGCGAGTTAGGGTTCCGCCCTTACGGCGGGTCACTTTTGCAAACGCCCAAAAGTAACCAAAACGCTGTATTCCTGACGTTCGGCCCTCGCTGTGGCTCGGGTTCCTTCGCTCCGGGATCGATCCGGGCGCATCGCCTCCGGTTTGCTGCGCTGCACCTCCTCTCGATGTGTTTGGCTGCGCCAAACGTCGCTTCGCTCCCACCCCCGGATCAATCCCTCCACTCAGCCTGCCGACGGGCGCTCGAGATCAAGAGCTGCTCTCGAGCTAACGCTCATTGTGTTGAGTGGTGAGGGGCGGGTGTTCGGCTTTGGTTTTGCGGTGGATTCACCCCTCTCCCTTAGGAGAGGGGGCCGATTTGTGTGCTTTTCAAAACCTGAGTTCAACGCGGTATCGCACGTCGGCGTACCTCTGCCAAACCACTCGGTCAGTCCCCTCTCCCTCCGGGAGAGGGCTAGGGTGAGGGGCTCTTGATCCGGCTTTTGATCCGGCTTTTGATGTGGCTTTTGATCTCCAGCCCCATCGGCAGGCCGAGCGTAGGCGTCCATCAGGGGTAGGCGCGCAGCGCCGTGCGGCGCAGCCGCATACATCGAGAGGAGGTGCAGCGCAGCAAACCGGAGGCGATGCCCCCTGATGGGCACCGTAGCGAGGGAACACTGAGCCTCAGCGAAGTGCCGTACGCCGGGGCGCAAAGCCTTTTGGTTCCTTTTTGGCGTCTGAAAAAGGGACTCGCTGTAAGAGCGAAACCGCCAGCAGCCGCTACCAAAAAAACGGATATGCCCCCAATCCCAATCCCAATCCCAAACACCAAACAAAAAACAAGCAGACACAAAAACGCCCGGCATAAACCGGGCGTTCTGTATTGACTTGATTAACGAGCGCGGTAAGTAATACGCCCTTTGCTCAAGTCATAGGGCGTCAGCTCGACGCGCACTTTGTCACCGGTAAGAATACGAATGTAGTTCTTGCGCATCTTGCCGGAAATATGCGCGGTTACGACGTGCCCATTTTCCAACTCCACACGAAACATGGTGTTGGGCAGGGTGTCGACGACAGTGCCTTCCATTTCGAAGCTGTCTTCTTTCGACATGCAGTAAAGCCCTCGGTATCCAATGAATGGCCCGGTGCAACTGCGCCAGGCAAAAGCGGCGTGCATTGTGCCCGAAAAATGGTGTTTACGCCAAGGGGTTTACGGCTTGCGTTTAGTTGAGGACAACCCAGCGCTGATTAATCAGTAGTTCGATGGGCCGATATTGGGTCTTGTAGCTCATCTTTTTGCAGTTCTTGATCCAGTATCCGAGGTACACCGCTTCAAGTCCCAGGCGCTGGGCCTCGGCGATCTGCCACAGGATTGCGTAGCGACCGAGGCTGCGGCGCTCTTCCGCCGGCTCGTAGAAGGTGTAGACCGCCGACAGGCCGTTCGGCAGCAGATCGGTCACGGCGACCGCCAGCAACCGTCCGTCGAGACGAAATTCGTAGAAGCGCGAGAAGGGCAGGTCACGTACCAGAAAAGTCGAGAATTGATCGCGACTGGGCGGGTACATATCGCCGTCGGCATGGCGCTGTTCGATGTAGCGCTGGTAGAGATCGAAATATTCTTCGCTGAAGCCTGGTTTGACCGGGCGAATCTGAAGGTCGACGTTGCGCTTGAAGATGCGCTTCTGCTGTCGGTTCGGGCTGAACTGCGCGACCGGAATACGCGCAGGTACACACGCATTGCAGTTCTGGCAATGTGGGCGGTACAAATGGTCGCCGCTGCGACGAAAGCCCATTTCCGACAGGTCTGCGTAGACGTGCACATCCATGGGCTGGCTAGGGTCGAGAAACAGGGTTGTCGCCTGCTCCTCGGGCAGATAACTGCAAGAGTGGGGCTGAGTGGCATAGAACTTCAACCGCGCCAACTCGGTCATGAATCAAACCTCGGGATAAGCTGGTTAATCAAGTGTAAGCCACGCGCGCAAAAGTCGCTCAGCAAACCCAGGTGGCACGATTGGGTTGATCGAGATGACGGCCCAGATAGTCGGCGAATGTCGAGCGCGAGATCGCGCGGGCGCCGAGGCTGTGCAGATGATCGGTCGGCATCTGACAGTCGATCAGCACGAAACCCGAGTCTTTCAGATGCTGCACCAGAGTGGCAAAGCCGAATTTTGAGGCGTTATCGGCACGGCTGAACATCGACTCGCCGAAAAACAGTTGGCCCATCGCCAGGCCGTACAGGCCGCCGACCAGTTCGCCCTGATCCCAGACTTCCACCGAGTGGGCGAAGCCGCGCTGGTGCAGTTCGACGTAGGCATCCTGCATGGCTTGGGTGATCCAGGTGCCGTCGGCGTAGTCGCGCGGCGCGGCGCAGGCGCGGATCACTGCATCGAAATCCTGATCGAAGGTCACTTGATAGCGTTGTTGGCGCAGGAGTTTGCCGAGGCTGCGCGAGACGTGCAATTCGTCGGGAAACAGCACGGTGCGCGGATCGGGCGACCACCACAGGATCGGCTGACCCTCCGAGAACCACGGAAAGCAGCCGTGCCGATAGGCCTGGATCAGGCGATCGGCAGAAAGATCGCCACCGGCGGCCAGTAATCCGTTGGGATCGCGCATGGCCTTTTCCAGTGGCGGAAAATTCAGGGAATTGCGTTGCAACCAAGTCAGCATGGCGTCCGGGCTTACAGAAGGGGAGGGTAGTGGGCGCTCAGGCCCGCGCTCAAGTGTGCCGTTAAATGGCGGCCATGTCCTGCCGATCCTGCACAACGCATGCACTGCTGCAACTTGATGCGATATGTGCGGTCGTAAGCGGACTTCATGATCGCCCGCAATGTGTGCTTTGCCGCGTTCATCGCGATGTTCATCAAATAGCCCTCATAAGCCTTTGTAACAAAACATAATGCATGCTCAAATTGAGCCGCAGCTTTTGCCCGTTTGACTATGCTGTGAAACATGGCATCGGACGCGCAAACCCGTACAATGCCGGGCTGTTTTAGAATCTTCGCTACGCGCCCCGGTTTATTAATCCCGGCGTGCAGTGTTAAAAGTAGTCCCAGTTGCGCCTGCTCACTTTTTTTACCTGCCTGGATCGGGCAGTTTTTATTGTCATTCAATAGATGGACGCGCCACGGCGCAGGAAAAGAAGCGTTTTGAAGAAATCCACCGCAGCACCCAAAACAGTCGTCCCGCTCTGGCGCCAGCAATTGCACTACCGGCTCAAGGAAGGTGCATTGATCGCCATCGGTGCCCTGTGCCTGTTCCTGATGATGGCTTTGCTGACCTACGGCAAGGACGATCCGGGCTGGAGCCACAACAGCAAGATCGACGACGTACAGAACTTCGGCGGTCCGGCCGGTTCCTACAGCGCCGACATCCTGTTCATGGTGCTGGGTTACTTCGCCTATATCTTCCCGCTGCTGCTGGCGGTCAAGGCTTATCAGATCTTCCGTCAGCGCCACGAGCCGTGGCAGTGGAGCGGCTGGCTGTTCTCCTGGCGCCTGATCGGTCTGGTGTTTCTGGTGCTGTCCGGCGCTGCGCTGGCGCACATTCACTTCCACGCTGCTACCGGTCTGCCAGCAGGCGCGGGTGGTGCGCTGGGCGAAAGCCTTGGCGATCTGGCGCGCAATGCACTGAATATTCAGGGCAGCACGCTGATGTTCATAGCGCTGTTCCTGTTCGGCCTGACGGTGTTTACCGATCTGTCGTGGTTCAAGGTGATGGACGTCACCGGCAAGATCACGCTCGATCTGTTCGAACTGTTCCAGGGCGCGCTCAATCGCTGGTGGGCTGCACGCACCGAACGCAAGCAACTGGTCGCGCAACTGCGTGAAGTCGATGATCGCGTGCATGATGTGGTCGCACCGACCGTCACCGACAAGCGCGAGCAGGCCAAGGTCAAGGAACGCCTGATCGAGCGCGAGCAGGCTCTGAGCAAGCACATGTCCGACCGCGAGAAGCAGGTGCCGCCGGTCATCGCACCGGCCCCGGTCAAAGCGCCTGAGCCAAGCAAGCGCGTGCAGAAAGAGAAACAGGCGCCATTGTTCGTCGACAGCGCCGTGGAAGGCACCTTGCCGCCGATCTCGATCCTCGATCCTGCGGAAAAGAAACAACTCAATTACTCGCCTGAATCCTTGGCGGCGGTCGGCCACTTGCTGGAGATCAAGCTCAAGGAATTCGGCGTCGAAGTCACTGTGGATTCGATTCACCCCGGCCCGGTGATCACCCGTTACGAAATCCAGCCAGCCGCGGGCGTGAAAGTCAGCCGCATTTCCAACCTGGCGAAAGACTTGGCGCGTTCGCTGGCCGTGACCAGTGTGCGCGTGGTTGAAGTGATTCCCGGCAAGACTACCGTCGGTATCGAGATTCCTAACGAAGACCGGCAGATCGTGCGTTTCTCCGAAGTGCTGTCGACCCCGGAGTACGACAACTTCAAGTCGCCGGTTACCCTGGCGCTGGGTCACGACATCGGTGGCAAACCGGTGATCACCGACCTGGCGAAGATGCCGCATTTGCTGGTGGCCGGTACCACCGGTTCCGGTAAGTCGGTGGGCGTCAACGCGATGATTCTGTCGATCCTGTTCAAGTCCGGCCCGGAAGACGCCAAGCTGATCATGATCGACCCGAAAATGTTGGAACTGTCGATCTACGAAGGCATTCCGCATTTGCTGTGCCCGGTCGTGACCGACATGAAGGACGCCGCCAACGCCCTGCGCTGGAGCGTCGCCGAGATGGAACGGCGCTACAAACTAATGGCAAAAATGGGCGTGCGTAACCTGTCCGGCTTCAACGCCAAGGTCAAGGAAGCGCAGGACGCCGGCGAGCCGCTGAGCGATCCGCTGTACAAGCGCGAAAGCATCCACGACGAAGCGCCGCTGCTGCAGAAGCTGCCGACCATCGTTGTGGTGGTCGACGAATTCGCCGACATGATGATGATCGTCGGCAAGAAGGTTGAAGAGCTGATCGCGCGTATTGCGCAAAAAGCACGTGCCGCCGGTATTCACTTGATTCTCGCGACCCAGCGTCCATCGGTGGACGTGATTACCGGTCTGATCAAGGCCAACATTCCGACCCGTATGGCGTTCCAGGTCTCGAGCAAGATCGATTCCCGGACCATCATTGACCAGGGCGGCGCTGAGCAATTGCTCGGCCACGGTGACATGCTCTACATGCCACCCGGCACCAGCCTGCCGATCCGGGTTCATGGCGCGTTCGTTTCCGACGAAGAAGTACACCGTGTGGTCGAAGCCTGGAAGCTGCGCGGCGCACCGGAATACAACGACGATATCCTCAACGGTGTCGAAGAGGCGGGCAGCGGTTTCGAAGGCAGCAGTGGTGGTGGCGACGGTGATGATCCGGAAGCCGACGCGCTGTACGACGAAGCCGTGCAGTTCGTGCTGGAAAGCCGCCGCGCCTCGATTTCCGCAGTACAGCGCAAGCTGAAGATTGGGTACAACCGCGCCGCACGCATGATCGAAGCCATGGAAATGGCCGGGGTCGTGACGTCGATGAACACCAACGGTTCGCGTGAAGTACTGGCCCCTGGCCCGGTGCGCGACTGATTCAAATGTAATGGACGGTGCATGAGGCGCCGTCCACTTTCCTACGCGTATTCAAGAGGACTCCCATGCGTCTTATCCGCATGTTGCTGCCAGTACTGGCGCTGACCACTTTTACAGCCCACGCCGATGACAAGGACGTGGCGCGTCTGACCCAATTGCTGGAGCAATCCAATACCCTGACCGCGCGTTTTTCGCAGCTCACGCTGGATGGCGGCGGCACCCAGTTGCAGGAAACCACCGGCGAAATGTCCCTGCAGCGTCCGGGCCTGTTCTACTGGCACACCGAAGCGCCTAACGAGCAGACCATGGTCTCCGACGGCAAGAAAGTCACCTTGTGGGACCCGGATCTGGAACAGGTCACGATCAAAAAGCTTGATCCGCGCCTGACCCAGACTCCAGCGCTGTTGCTGTCAGATGATGTATCGAAAATCAGCCAGAGCTTCGACATCAGCGCCAAAGAAGCCGGTGGCGTGATCGACTTCACTCTGAAGCCGAAAACCAAAGACACCCTGTTCGACAGCCTGCGTCTGTCGTTCCGCAACGGTCTGGTCAATGACATGCAACTGATCGACAGCGTCGGCCAACGCACCAATATCCTGTTCACCGGGGTCAAGGCCAACGCAGCGATCCCTGCATCGAAGTTCAAGTTCGACATCCCCAAGGGTGCCGATGTGATTCAGGAATAAGCACAGAGGTTTCAACGGTACGTGATGGATCTGTTTCGCAGTGCACCGATTGCCCAGCCGCTGGCCGCCCGTTTGCGCGCGACCAATCTGGATGAGTACGTCGGTCAGGAACACCTGCTCGCTCGCGGCAAGCCTCTGCGTGAGGCGCTGGAGCAGGGTGCCCTGCATTCGATGATCTTCTGGGGCCCGCCGGGCGTGGGTAAAACCACGCTGGCGCGGCTGCTCGCGGAAGTCTCGGATGCGCACTTCGAAACGGTCTCGGCGGTGCTCGCCGGGGTCAAGGAGATCCGTCAGGCGGTGGAAATCGCCAAGCAGCAAGCCGGGCAATACGGCAAGCGCACTATTTTGTTCGTCGATGAAGTGCACCGCTTCAACAAATCCCAGCAGGATGCATTCCTGCCATATGTTGAAGACGGCACGCTGATCTTCATCGGCGCTACCACCGAAAATCCCTCGTTTGAACTGAACAACGCGCTCCTTTCGCGGGCGCGAGTCTATGTACTCAAAAGCCTCGACGAAGCCGCGTTGCGCAAACTGGTGCAGCGCGCGCTCACCGAAGAGCGCGGTCTGGGCAAGCGCAATCTGACGCTGAATGACGAAGGCTTCCAGATGCTGCTGTCCGCCGCCGATGGCGATGGCCGGCGTCTGCTGAACTTACTGGAAAACGCCTCCGATCTGGCCGAAGACGACAGCGAAATCGGCACTGAACTCCTGCAAAGCCTGCTCGGCGACACGCGTCGGCGTTTCGACAAGGGCGGCGAAGCTTTCTATGACCAGATTTCCGCACTGCACAAGTCGGTCCGCGGCTCGAACCCTGACGGCGCGTTGTACTGGTTCGCCCGAATGATCGACGGCGGCTGCGATCCGTTATACCTGGCCCGGCGCGTGGTGCGCATGGCCAGCGAAGACATTGGCAACGCCGATCCACGTGCGCTGAGTCTGTGCCTCGCGGCGTGGGAAGTGCAGGAACGCTTGGGCAGTCCCGAAGGCGAATTGGCGGTAGCGCAGGCGATTACCTATCTGGCCTGCGCGCCGAAAAGCAACGCGGTGTACATGGGCTTCAAAACCGCTCTGCGCGCCGCCGCCGAACACGGTTCGCTGGAAGTCCCGCTGCACCTGCGCAACGCGCCGACCAAACTGATGAAACAGCTCGGCTACGGCGATGAATACCGTTACGCCCATGACGAGCCAGACGCGTATGCCGCCGGTGAAGACTATTTTCCGGACGAACTCGAGCCGATCCCGTTCTACCAACCGGTGCCCCGTGGCCTCGAATTGAAGATCGGCGAGAAGCTCAATCACCTCGCGCAACTCGACCGTTTAAGCCCAAGACAGCGGAGAAAATAGTGCTTCCATTGATCGTTGCGGTCTCGGCCGGCGGGGTTGCCGGCACCTTGTTGCGCTTCGCCACCGGTAATTGGATCAACGCCAATTGGCCGCGGCACTTCTATACCGCGACGCTGGCCGTTAATATCGTGGGCTGCCTGCTGATCGGCGTGTTGTACGGCCTGTTTTTGCTACGCCCGGAGGTGCCGATCGAGGTGCGTGCCGGGTTGATGGTCGGCTTCCTCGGGGGGCTGACGACTTTTTCATCCTTTTCACTGGATACGGTGCGCTTGCTGGAAAGCGGGCAAGTGCCGCTGGCCCTGGGCTATGCGGCAATCAGCGTATTCGGCGGGCTGCTCGCCACGTGGGCCGGCCTGTCCCTGACCAAACTTTGATAACGAGAAACCGACATGCTCGATTCCAAACTGTTACGTAGCAACCTTCAGGACGTAGCGGACCGCCTGGCTTCCCGTGGCTATGCCCTGGATGTCGCGCGCATCGAAGCGCTGGAAGAACAGCGCAAGACCGTCCAGACCCGCACCGAAGCACTGCAGGCTGAGCGTAATGCGCGTTCCAAGTCCATCGGTCAGGCCAAGCAGCGCGGCGAAGACATCGCGCCGCTGATGGCGGACGTCGAGCGCATGGCGGGCGAATTGAGTGCCGGTAAAGTCGAACTGGACGCAATCCAGACTGAACTGGATTCGATCCTGCTCGGCATTCCCAACCTGCCGCACGAATCGGTGCCAGTCGGTGCTGACGAAGACGGCAACGTCGAAGTGCGCCGTTGGGGCACGCCGACTGCATTCGATTTCGAAGTGAAAGACCACGTTGCGCTGGGCGAGAAGTTCGGCTGGCTCGACTTTGAAACCGCCGCCAAACTGTCCGGCGCACGTTTCGCCCTGCTGCGTGGCCCGATCGCCCGTCTGCACCGCGCCTTGGCGCAGTTCATGATCAACCTGCACGTCAACGAGCACGGTTACGAAGAGGCCTACACGCCTTATCTGGTTCAGGCGCCGGCGCTGCAAGGCACTGGTCAACTGCCGAAGTTCGAAGAAGACCTGTTCAAGATCACTCGCGAAGGCGAAGCCGATCTGTACCTGATTCCGACTGCGGAAGTGTCGCTGACCAATATCGTGGCCGGCGAAATCGTCGATTCGAAACTGCTGCCGATCAAGTTCGTCGCCCACACACCGTGCTTCCGTAGCGAAGCCGGTGCATCGGGTCGCGACACCCGTGGCATGATCCGTCAGCACCAGTTCGACAAGGTTGAGATGGTGCAGATCGTTGAGCCATCGCAGTCGATGGAAGCGCTGGAAGGCCTGACCGCCAACGCTGAAAAAGTCCTGCAACTGCTCGAATTGCCTTACCGCACTCTGGCGCTGTGCACCGGCGACATGGGCTTCAGCGCGGTCAAGACCTACGATCTGGAAGTGTGGATCCCGAGCCAGGACAAGTACCGCGAAATCTCCTCGTGCTCGAACTGCGGCGATTTCCAGGCGCGTCGTATGCAAGCGCGTTTCCGCAACCCGGAAACCGGCAAGCCTGAGCTGGTGCATACCCTGAACGGCTCCGGTCTGGCAGTGGGGCGTACCCTGGTTGCCGTGCTGGAAAACTATCAGCAGGCTGACGGTTCGATCCGCGTGCCGGACGTTCTCAAGCCGTACATGGGTGGCCTCGAGGTCATCGGCTAAATGAAATATCTGCCGCTGTTTCACAACCTGCGCGGCAGTCGTGTGTTGGTCGTCGGTGGGGGGGAAATTGCCTTGCGCAAATCCCGCCTGCTGGCCGACGCCGGTGCGCTGCTGCGGGTGGTCGCACCTGAAATCGAAACGCAATTGGCTGAACTGGTCGCTGCCAGCGGTGGCGAGTGCCTGTTGCGCGGTTATGTCGAAACGGATCTGGACGGTTGCGGGCTGATCATTGCCGCCACTGATGACGAAACGCTGAATGCACAAGTTTCCACCGATGCCCATCGGCGTTGCGTGCCGGTCAACGTGGTCGATGCGCCTGCGCTATGCAGCGTGATTTTCCCGGCGATCGTCGACCGCTCGCCGCTGATCATCGCGGTGTCCAGCGGCGGCGATGCGCCGGTGCTGGCGCGGCTGATTCGCGCCAAGATCGAAACCTGGATTCCTTCGACCTACGGCCAACTGGCCGGTCTGGCCGCGCGTTTTCGGAATCAGGTCAAAGGCTTGTTTCCGGATGTGCAACAGCGCCGTGGCTTTTGGGAGGACGTGTTTCAAGGCCCGATTGCCGATCGGCAACTGGCCGGGCAGGGCACCGAGGCCGAGCGTCTGTTGCAGGCGAAAATCGACGGTGAAGCAACGATCACCACCGGTGAGGTGTATCTGGTCGGTGCCGGGCCGGGTGATCCGGATCTGTTGACTTTCCGGGCCTTGCGTCTGATGCAGCAAGCCGACGTGGTGCTGTACGACCGCTTGGTGGCGCCAGCGATTCTCGAACTGTGTCGTCGCGACGCCGAACGGGTTTACGTCGGCAAACGCCGCGCCGAGCACGCCGTTCCGCAGGATCAGATCAATCAGCAACTGGTCGATCTGGCCAAGGCCGGCAAACGCGTGGTGCGCTTGAAGGGCGGTGATCCGTTCATCTTCGGCCGTGGCGGCGAAGAGATCGAAGAACTGGCGGCGCATGGCATCCCGTTTCAGGTGGTGCCGGGCATTACCGCTGCCAGTGGTTGTGCGGCGTATGCCGGGATTCCGCTGACTCATCGTGACTATGCGCAATCAGTGCGCTTCGTCACCGGTCACTTGAAGGACGGTTCCACCGATCTGCCATGGGCGGACCTTGTCGCACCTGCGCAAACCCTGGTGTTCTACATGGGTTTGGTGGGCTTGCCGGTGATTTGCGAGCAGTTGATCAAGCATGGTCGAGCGGCGGATACCCCGGCGGCGTTGATTCAGCAGGGCACTACCGTCAATCAGCGGGTGTTTACCGGGACGTTGGCCGACTTGCCACGTTTGGTGGCGGAACATGAAGTGCATGCGCCGACACTGGTAATCGTCGGCGAAGTGGTGCAACTGCGCGAGAAACTCGCATGGTTTGAAGGCGCGCAGGCGCAGGTCTGACAGACCGAGTTGCGCCCATCGCTGGCAAGCCAGCTCCCACAGGTTTTGTGTTGAAGCTGCAATCTCCAGCATCACCCAAGGCCTGTGGAATTGTAGTGGAGCTGTAATCACCAGCATCACACAAATCACTGTGGGAGCTGGCTTGCCAGCGATGGGGCCCTCAAATACACCGAATCAATCAACCCCGGCGCCAAACGCCTTTGCCGTTCAGCCGTTCGCGGTCATGCGCCACGGTGAAATCCTGCTCCGGCCCCTTCGGCACCACACCAGTCGGGTTAATGGTCTTGTGGCTACCGTAGTAGTGATGCTTGATGTGCTGAAAATCCACCGTCTCGGCCACACCCGGCACCTGATACATCTCGCGCAACCAGTTCGACAGGTTCGGATAATCGGCAATCCGCCGCAGATTGCACTTGAAGTGCCCGTGATACACCGCGTCAAAGCGAACCAGTGTGGTAAACAAGCGCACATCCGCTTCAGTCAGGTATTCGCCGCTCAAGTAGCGATTCGCGCCCAGCACCTGCTCCAGATGATCCAGCTCGGTAAACACCTCATCGAAAGCTTGTTCATACGCTTGCTGCGAAGTGGCGAACCCGGCGCGATACACGCCGTTATTCACCGCTGGATAAATCCGCTCGTTCAGGGCATCGATTTCACCGCGTAATGGCGCGGGATAGAAGTCCAGCTCATTGCCGGTCAGATCATCAAATGCGCTGTTGAACATGCGGATGATCTCCGCCGATTCATTGCTGACGATGCGTCTGAGTTTTTTGTCCCATAGCACCGGCACAGTGACGCGACCAGTGTAGTTGGCAGTGTCGGCCGTATAGCGCTGGTGCATGAAGTCGAAGTGATCGAGCTTGTCGCCGGTCGAACCGAGGTTCTGGTCGAAGGTCCAGCCGTTCTCCAGCATCAGCCAGCTAACCACCGACACATCAATCAGGTTTTCCAGCCCTTTGAGCTTGCGCAGGATCAGCGTGCGATGCGCCCATGGGCACGCGAGCGAAACGTAGAGGTGATAACGTCCGGGCTCGGCAGCAAAACCGCCTTCACCGCTCGGGCCAGGCTGGCCGTCAGCGGTGACCCAATTGCGACGTTGCGCCTGTTCGCGCTGGAACGCGCCGTCCTTGCTGCTTTCGTACCACTTGTCCTGCCAGCGGCCATCGACGAGTAAACCCATGATCAAGACTCCAGAATCAATAATTCGTTGGAGTCGAGTCTATTCCGATGAGTTCGAACAAAAAGCGCAAAGATCGGGCGTGAATGATCGGTTAAATCGATTTGTTGCGTGCGGCCCAGTATTGCTCGGCGGTTGTGAAGGCCTGTTCGCGGCTCTGACCCAAACCGCGCAGCGCCAGTGCCATGGTCGAAATCAGGGCCATTTGCGGGTAGCTGTCGACCACATCACCGCGCCACACCGCTTTCAAATGTTCGATATCCAGCGATGCTGGTTTGACGTGGCGCTGTGCCGACAACTGCGGCCATTCCTCGTCCCAGCTCTGACCGCCAGTGGTGCCGTACAAATGGCTGTCGGCGTCCGGGTTGATCTCGATTTCGCCGCCATCGCCCTTGACCACAATTGCGGTGTCGCCGAGCAAACCGCTGGCATCGCGATGCACTGCTTGATAGCCAGGGTGGAAAATGCTTTGCAAGCCGCAACGCGCGCCCAGCGGATTGAGAATCCGCGCCAGCGAATGAATCGGCGAACGCAAGCCGAGGGTGTTGCGCAGGTCGATCATGTTCTGCAACTGCGGCGCCCAGTCCACCAGCGGCATGAATGCCAATCCGCCGTTGTCCAGCGCGCTGCCGACCTGCTGCCAGTCGCGGCACAACGGGATGTTCAGATCGCCAAGCAGTTGCTCCGAGTACATACGCCCGGCAGTGTGTGCGCCGCCGCCGTGCATGAAAATGCGCACGCCGTTCTGCGCCAGGCACTTGGCCGCCAGCAGATACCACGGCAGGTGACGCTTTTTACCGGCATAGGTTGGCCAGTCCAGATCGACATTCAACGCCGGCGCCTGCAAGCGCTCGCGCAAGGCCTCGGTGAAACCGGCCATTTCTTCGGCGCTTTCTTCCTTGTGCCGCAGCAACATCAGGAAGGCGCCGAGCTGGGTGTCTTCGACTTTATCGTCGAGCACCATGCCCATGGCCTCGCGGGCTTCGGCGCGAGTCAGGTCGCGGGCGCCGCGTTTGCCTTTGCCGAGAATCCGCACAAATTGCGCGAATGGATGCTCGGCGGGCGTTTCGAGGGTCAGCGCTGGAAAGTCGGTCATAAGCAATTCGTCGGTTTGGGCAGGCCCGCCAGTTTCGCGGCGAGTTTGGCGGGGGTGCCTTTGAACAATCGGTTCAGGTGCAGGCTGTTGCCTTTGTCCACGCCAAGTTTCAGCGCGGTGTACTTGATCAGTGGCCGGGTCGCTGGGGACAGCTGGAATTCTGCGTAAAAGCTGCGCAGCAGTTCGAGGACTTCCCAGTGTTCCGGGGTGAGCTCGATGTCTTCGGCCGCAGCGAGGGCGCTGGCAACGTCTGCCGACCAGTCGCTGAGGTCGAGCAGAAAGCCGTCCTTGTCCACTTCGATGGCGCGGGCGCCGACGTTCAAAACATTCATAGCCAGCTGTTGACCTTGTCATAGCGGATCGACAATTCGACGAAGCCCGGGTAATCGATCACTTCGGCCCAATGCGGGACCAATACCGCACGGGCTTCGGCATCTTCAGCCAGCACGTACAAATTTTCCTGACGGCGTTGCAAAGCAGCCAGCGGCGCGGTGTCCGGTTGCAGCGCGTAGACCGCGTCACCGGACAACAGCAAGGCATCAGAGCTGCCGATCAAACGCAGGCAACTGGTCAGTCGGTCGTCGCCGAACGGGGAATGAGACAACACATGCAAAGTCGACATCAGAGGGTGATCACCTGGTCGTAACGGTCAATAAGGGCGGTGATGTGAGCGGCAGAAAGTGGTTCCGCTTCGTCCAGCGACAGTCGGCCCATGCCGCGAGCGTTGGCGCTTTCAGCGCAATAGAACAGTTCCTCAACGCCAAACATCGGCAGCGCTTGCAGGTTGGCGCTCAGGTCTTTCTGTTGCAGGGCTTTGGCGTTCTGCCCGGCGCCGAGTTGCAACACTCCGTCATCGAGAAACAGCAGGCCGATCGGCAGATCGAACGCGCCACCGGCCAGCACGATGTCCAGCGCCTCGCGCGCACTCGGGCCGGACCACGGCGACTGGCGGCTGATGATCAACAGGGATTTAGCCATCTCACGCGCCTCCGAAACAGATCAGTCGGTCGGCGTCTTGCACCGCATCGTGCAGCTGACCGAGGCCGGACAATTCCCACGGTGCGCTGACGGCGACCGCTGCGCGCTGATAGCGCTTGGCTTCTTCGTCATTCAGCACACCACGGCGCAGGGCGGCGGCAATACACACCACACCGTCCAGATTTTGCTCGGTGATGAAGGCCCGCCATTGCTTGGGCAAGTCCAGTTCATCTTGCGGGGTGACCAGCGCATCCGAGGCGTTGAACACACCGTCCTGATAGAAAAACAGCCGGACAATTTCATGCCCCCCGGCCAGCGCCGCCTGAGCGAACAGCAGGGCGCGGCGCGAGGAGGGTGCGTGGGCGGCGGAGAACAACGCAATGGCGAACTTCATGACGGACTCGATCAGCAAAACTGCGGCCATGATAAAGCTTTCTCGGCGGGGCGGCGAAGTCGATGTTGTCCGTGCGATGCGTTACGGCTCTATGCCGTACAAATCGCAATACTCCAGCCAGTCCATACCGGCCATCTCCGCTACTTCGCGATGCACCTCAAGCCGTTGTGCCTGATATTCCTCAGGCGTGTCAGCGGTCAATTTCAACGTCAGTTCCCAGGCGAACAGGTTCAGGCTTTCAGCCTCGGCCTCAAACGCTTCGTGCAGGCGTTCTTCGCGGTACTGCGCCTGGGTTTCACCCTTGGCCTGGGCCAACAACGGATTCAGATGATCGAGGGTCTCGCGCAGTTCGGGCCGCGCATCGAGAAACAGTTTCAAGGCGTGTTCGTGTCGCTGGTCGGTAGGCGCCATGGGCTTTCCTTGTAGGGCTTGATGACCATAGGGTGCAGGAGCAGGCGCAATGTGTCGCGCGCTAAATGCAGTAAAGCAGAACGTTTCGCGGCGCTGCGGTGATACAGTCCGCTTTTTTCTGAATGAGCGAATGCAATGCGAATTCTGATGGTGGCGCTGGCAGCGAGCATGCTGGCCGGTTGCGCAGGTTCGGTGATGGAAGATGCCCGCACCCAAACCCCGTACAAGGTGTTGAATTCGGACAAACCCGAGAAAGTCGTGGCCCAGTGCATCCAGTTCTCCTGGCAGGACGAAGCGGTGTTCGGCGTGGATGCGGGCGCGTATCTGCAACCGGGCAAGAAGGGCGGCTCGACGGTTTATACGCGCTCGGCGGAGTCGTTCGTCGATGTCAGCAGCGATGCCTCCGGCACGTTGTTGAACTACTACGCGCAGAAGGACGACTTCGTCGCCAAGCGCCGGTTGGCAGCGTTGGCGACCTGTCTGTAAAGCACAGTAGATCCGCCGGCTCAGCTGTTCAGGCGCTTCTGAAAGAAGTGGCGCTTGTGCCCCGGCGGATAATCCGCCAGCTCACCAAACTGCCTGAACCCGAGCTTCTTGTAGAATTCCGGCGCCTGAAAATCAAAGGTGTCCAGCCAGATCCCGATGCACCCGTTTTCCCGCGCCAGGTCTTCGGCCATTTGCATCAGCCTCGTGCCGATTCCCTGGCCGCGCCCCGCCTCTGGTACCGAGAGCAAATCCACGAATAGCCACTGGCAGACCAATCTTCCATAGAGACCGCCGAGTATGACGTCCTGCTCATCACGCACCAGCAAGGTCAGCGGCTTGGATTTGGCAATTCCAGCCTTGGCAACGTTGTAAGCATGTAACGGCGCAAGAATCGCCAGGCGTTCTTCTTCCGTGTTGGTTTGCGACAGCTCGATCCGCAACGTCATGTGCTACTTCCTTATGGCAGAGACCCGCAGCCTATCTGTGTCCAGCCAATTGTTCTATCCCTCGATTCATGTATGGAACCGCCGCTCTCGCGCCGGGGTCTAGGCATTTACAGCGTCAATTCAGAACGCATAGCCGAGGAGACTCCATGAACATTTTCGAAGCCCTGCGCGAAAGCCACGACCGTCAGCGCACCTACGCCAAAGCGTTGATCGAGACCAGCGGCGACAGCCCGGAACGCGTCGAGGCCTACAAACAGCTCAAAGCCGAGTTGCAGGCCCATGAAACCGCTGAGGAGCGCTTCTTCTATATCCCGTTGATGGAGATGGACCAAGGCGTCGACCTCAGCCGCCATGCCATCGCCGAACACCATGAAATGGACGAGATGATGGAAGAACTGGACGAGACCGAGATGTCCAGTCCGGCCTGGCTCGCGACTGCGAAGAAGCTGTCGGACAAGGTCCATCACCATCTGAAGGAGGAGGAGCAAAAGTTCTTCCAGATGGCCGGCAAACTGCTCGACGAAAAACAGAAAGAGCAACTCGCGGGGCAATACCAAAAGGAGTTCAAAGCTCAATTGGCTTGATCGCGGGATGCAGGTTTATGTGGTCTTGGCGTGTAATCCTTTCTCCATATGTCGAGTAGGATTACTCATAAAGCACTGTGTTTATATCCAGTGTTTTCAGCGTTTTCGTGAACCAGTGCCTGCGACCGCGACAAATCCGCCAATGGACAAAAAATCCACCTCCGTTAGGTTGAAGGCCTCTCCTCGGAAAGGAGAGTTCTTAAATCAACGGAGTGAAAAACATGAATCAACCACTAGCTGAAAACCAACTGCGACACGGTCGCGTCATCTCCCCGGCCAGTCGTGGCGCGGTGGCCATCGAGCAAGGATTGCTCGGCGGCTGGCAAGTCAATGAGATGGAAGGGGGCAAGAATTTCCCGGCGCTGGTGGCCGGTCCGTTCCCGGCGCCTTACGAGTCGGATAGCCCAAGCGTAGTGCCACCGGCCGACGGTCACATTCTCAGCGGTGGCAAGGATGACGCCCGGGATTGTGTGAACTTCACCGCAGCGGAAATGAGCAAGAAGCTCGGTCGCCCGTTCACCTGGCCGTTGCTCAACGTCACCCCGGGTCAGACCCTCAAGGTCAATTGGGAGTACACCGCACCGCACACCACCCGTGGCTACCGTTGGCTGATCACCAAGGATGGCTGGGATCCGCAGCAGCGCATCAGCCGTGCGCAATTGGACGCGCAGCCGTTCGCCGAGGATTTCTACACTCAGGTTCCGTACTACAGTCATTCGGCGGAATTGAAGGCCAAGGTCAATCACGAGGTGAAACTTCCGGCCAACAAGAAGGGTCACCACGTCATCGTCCTGATGTGGATCGTTGCCAACACCGGCAACGCGTTCTATCAAGCGTTCGATGTGGACTTCAAATAAGTCCGCAACACCAACCCACACGTTCTGAAGGATTAGAACATGTCGAATATCGATTTCACCTTATTGCAAAACAAGGCGAGCGACGCCGCTTCGCTGATGCCGAGCATCGCCGGCAAGAAGATCCTCATGGGCTTCTGGCATAACTGGCCGGCGGGGCCGAGCGACGGTTACCAACGCGGTCAGTTCGCCAACATCGCGCTCGAAGATGTGCCCAAGGACTACAACGTAGTCGCGGTGGCCTTCATGAAGGGCAGCGGGATCCCGACCTTCAAACCGTACAGCCTCTCCGATACCGAGTTCCGCCGTCAGGTCGGTGTGCTCAACAGTCAGGGGCGGGCGGTGCTGATCTCCCTCGGCGGCGCCGACGCGCACATCGAGTTGCGCAGCGGTCAGGAACAACCGCTGGCCAACGAAATCATCCGTCTGGTGGAAACCTACGGCTTTGATGGTCTGGACATCGATCTTGAACAGAGCGCGATTGATTTCGCTGCCAACAAGACTGTCCTGCCGGCCGCGCTGAAACTGGTCAAGGATCACTACGCCGGCCAGGGCAAGCACTTCATCATCAGCATGGCGCCGGAGTTTCCGTACCTGACCAGCAACGGCAAATACGTCGACTACTTGCGGTCGCTGGAAGGCTACTACGACTTCATCGCCCCGCAGTTCTACAACCAGGGCGGCGACGGCGTCTGGGTGCCGGAAGCCAACAATGGCAGCGGC
The DNA here is from genome assembly GCF_049896625.1 of Pseudomonas sp. TWP3-1. Lineage (NCBI taxonomy): Bacteria > Pseudomonadati > Pseudomonadota > Gammaproteobacteria > Pseudomonadales > Pseudomonadaceae > Pseudomonas > Pseudomonas sp. TWP3-1. The sequence continues at coordinate 42,127 of NZ_JAFCUQ010000012.1, read as the reverse complement.
GCGTGGATAGCACAGAACAACGATGCGCTGAAGGAAGACTTCCTGTACTACCTGACCGAAAGTCTGGTAACCGGCACACGCGGCTTCACCAAAATCCCGGCCGACAAGTTCGTCATCGGCCTGCCCACCAACGTCGACGCCGCTGCGACCGGTTACGTGATCGACAAAAACGCGGTCGGTAATGCGATGAAGCGCCTGGCCGTCAAAGGGCTGGCGATCAAGGGCTTGATGACCTGGTCGGTGAACTGGGACAACGGCGTGAGCAAGGATCGGGTGCCTTACAACTGGGAATTCAGTCGGCGGTATGGGCCACTGATTCACGGAGCGGCGTCAGCCACCCATGAGCCTGACGCTGCAACGGCGAACATCGCCCGTCAGTCGTAAGAGAATGAAAAAGCCCGGTAGCGCTGCCGGGCTTTTTTTCGTTAATTGCGCGGAATTTTTTCGCCTAACATGGTCGCCCCTCCAATGACAAAGAAGGATCAAGCGTCATGCCCAATACAGCCGAGCGAGTCAACATTGTCGAAACTCAGGTGTTGTCCGAAGACTGGTATCTGCTGAAAAAAATCACCTTCGACTACCTGCGCAACAACGGTGAATGGCAGCGCCAGAGCCGCGAGGTTTATGACCGGGGCAACGGTGCCGCGATTCTGCTGTTCAACCGCGGGAAGCGCACGGTGGTGTTGACTCGCCAGTTTCGTCTGCCGGTGTTCGTCAACGGTCACGATGGCTTGCTGATCGAAGTGGCGGCGGGGTTGCTTGAAGGTGTGGCGCCGGAGCAACGGATTCGTGAGGAAGCCGAGGAGGAGACCGGCTACCGCGTGCATGACGTCAAGAAGGTGTTCGAGGCTTACATGAGTCCGGGTTCGGTGACCGAAAAGCTGCATTTCTTCATTGCCGAATACGATGCGGCGTCGAAAGTCAGCGAGGGCGGCGGACTGGAAGAAGAAACCGAAGAACTGGAAGTATTGGAGTGGCATTTCGACGATGCGCTGCGGGCGTTTCAACGAGGTGAGATCTGCGATGCGAAGAGCATCATGCTCTTACAGTACGCGGCGATGAATAACCTGTTTACAGCATGAGACTGCAACAGGTTTTTGTGGCGAGGGAGCTTGCTCCCGCTCCAGTGCGCAGCGCTGGTAAATTTTCAGGGCCGCTTCGCAACCCAAGCGGGAGCAAGCTCCCTCGCCACAGATGCTTTCTCGCCGTGCTCTACGATTAAAACAGTTCGCCGGTCTTGCCGACAGTAGTCCGCTGGCCGCCCTCCAGCGTGAGCAAACGCTCCTTGGCTTCAAGGCCTCCGGCAAATCCGGTCAGTTTCCCCGATGCGCCGATCACCCGGTGACACGGCGCAATGATCGAGATCGGGTTGCGCCCGTTCGCCGCGCCGACTGCACGCACGGCGCTGGGGTGGCCGATCTGGATTGCGATCTGGCTATAGGTGCGAGTCTCACCGAACGGAATGGTCAGCAACGCGGCCCAGACTTTTTTCTGAAACTCCGTGCCGACGAAATCCAGTTCCAGCTCAAAGCTACTACGCGAGCCGAGGAAATATTCCTCTAATTGCTGCGCAGTTTTCATCAGAACCGGATCGTCCGGTGATTCAGTCATAGGCCCCAGCCGCACCCTGTTCGGTTTGTCGTTTTCCCAGAGGATGGCCACCAGTCGTGAACCATTCGCGACCAGCTTCAATTCGCCGACCGGCGAGGGCAGGGTGATGAACGTGTGGGCCATGGGGAAAACTCCGGGGCGAGGCGGGAACGACGCTCAGCATACTGCCTCACCGGGGAGGCGCAAATCGTAATCGCGACCATACTGGCTGTTGCTCTTGAAGCGTTTTCCTACCTAATAAAAAGAAGAGATCGACTCATGAAGTACGAACCTTTTGCCAAATCGCTGATTGCGACCTCGTTGGCCCTCAGTTGCCTCATGGCCCACGCCGCCTCAGTGGCACCGGTTGCTGCCGAAAACGGCATGGTGGTCACGGCCCAGCATCTGGCCAGCCACGTTGGCGTCGATGTTTTGAAGAGCGGCGGCAATGCCGTCGATGCGGCAGTCGCCGTGGGTTACGCGCTGGCGGTGGTTTACCCCGCCGCGGGCAATCTCGGTGGCGGCGGTTTCATGACCATTCAGCTGGCTGACGGGCGCAAGACCTTCCTCGACTTCCGCGAAAAAGCCCCGTTGGCCGCCACCGCCAATATGTACCTGGACAAGGAAGGCAACGTCATTCCCGAGCTGAGCACTCGCGGCCATCTGGCGGTCGGCATACCAGGCACCGTCTCGGGCATGGAAATGGCGCTGAGCAAATACGGCACCAAACCGCGCAAGGAAGTGATTGCCCCGGCGATCAAACTGGCTGAAGACGGCTTCGCGCTGGAGCAGGGCGATGTCGAGATGCTGGAATACGCCACCGATGTGTTCAAGAAGGACATCAAAGACTCCGGTGCGATTTTCCTCAGCAACGGCGAGCCAATGCAGGTCGGGCAAAAACTGGTGCAAAAGGATCTGGGCAAAACCCTGCGGGAAATTTCCGAGAAGGGCGCCGATGGGTTCTATAAGGGCTGGGTGGCCGACGCCATCGTCACTTCCAGTCAGGCCAACAAAGGCATCATCACTCAGGCGGACCTCGATAAATACAAGACCCGCGAACTGGCACCGGTGGAATGCGATTATCGCGGCTATCACGTGGTTTCAGCGCCACCTCCGAGCTCCGGCGGCGTAGTCATCTGCCAGATCATGAACATCCTCGAAGGCTATCCGATGAAGGATCTGGGCTTTCATTCGGCCCAGGGCATGCACTATCAGATCGAAGCCATGCGCCACGCGTATGTAGATCGCAACAGCTACCTCGGTGACCCGGATTTTGTGAAAAATCCGATCGAGCATCTGCTGGACAAGAACTACGCGACCAAGCTGCGCAACGCCATCGCCCCGCAGAAGGCCGGCGTGTCGGCCGAGTTGAAACCCGGTGTGGCACCGCATGAGGGCAGCAACACCACCCACTATTCGATTGTCGACAAGTGGGGCAACGCGGTATCGGTGACTTACACCCTCAACGACTGGTTCGGTGCGGGCGTGATGGCGAGCAAGACCGGGGTGATCCTCAACGATGAAATGGACGACTTCACCTCCAAAGTCGGCGTGCCGAACATGTACGGTCTGGTGCAGGGCGAGGCCAACGCCATCGCTCCGGGCAAGGCACCGCTGTCGTCGATGAGCCCGACCATCGTCACCAAGGATGGCAAGGTTGTGATGGTAGTCGGCACGCCGGGTGGCAGCCGCATCATCACCGCCACGCTGCTGACCATGCTCAACGTGATCGACTACGGCATGGGCTTGCAGGAAGCGGTCGATGCGCCGCGCTTCCATCAGCAGTGGATGCCGGAAGAAACCAATCTCGAAGACTTCGCCGCCAGCCCTGATACAAGGAAGCTTCTCGAGAGCTGGGGCCACAAGTTTGCCGGACCGCAGGACGCCAACCACATCGCGGCGATCCTGGTTGGCGCGCCCTCGCTGGACGGTAAACCGGTAGGCAAAAACCGTTTCTACGGCGCCAACGATCCACGGCGCAATACCGGGTTGTCATTGGGTTACTGAGCAGCGTAAAAAGGGGGCGGGCACACCGCCCCTGACTCAAGGTTCGATCAAGGAAGGCTCACCATGACCACCGCATTGCTGATCATCGATGTCCAGCGCGCCCTGTGCTCCGGCGAATATGAATGCCACGACATCACACGCGTGATCGACACCATCAACGGCCTCAGCGCTCGGGCGCGCACAGCGGGCATTCCGGTTGTTGTGATTCAGCATAATGAGAAGGACAGCCCCTTGGCTCACGGCGCCGAAGGCTGGCAACTGGCTGATGGTTTGAACACCGCGCCCGGCGATCTGCGCGTGGATAAAACCGCCAATGATTCGTTCTACCAGACCAACCTTTCGAAACTGATTCCCCGTGAAGACTTTGATCGTCTGGTGATCTGCGGTCTGCAAACCGATTACTGCGTGAATGCCACGGTGCGCCAGGCCCATCAACTGGGTTACGACGTGGAACTGGCGTCAGACGCGCATTCCACCATCGACAACGGCAACATGAGTGCCGAAGACATCATTGCCGAGCACAACAAGGATCTGGCGCACTTGACCGGATCTGTTGCGCGGATCGATGTGAAACCAGCGGCACAAATCACCTTCTGAAAATCTGCGCAATTGCTCCCTGAATGACGTCGGGGGTGGCTGAAGGCATACTGCCGCCGCCCGAAGAATGGAATCTGCCGATGCTCACTTTTACATTGCGTCACGCCCTGTGCGTGACGTCCCTCGCTTTTGTCTCCATTACCCACGCCAGCAGTTTTGATTGCGCCAGTGCTGCCAGTCCTGTTGAAAAAGCGATTTGTGCGGATCCGTACCTTTCGGATCTGGACGAGAAGCTCGGTGCGGTGTGGAAGACGACGTTGGCGAAAGTCGCAGATCCGACAGCGTTGAAGGCCAGTCAGCGGCAATGGCTGAAGAATCGCAGTGCTTGCGGCCAGGAGCCTGCATGCTTACGGCGCGATTACCTGATGCGTCTCACCGAACTTGAATACGCCACCAAGCCGTTCAATTGGAACGCCACCTGGCAACGCATCCCCGGCACTCCCTCATCGGGCGCAACGCTGAACACCAAGCAGCTCGACACCACGCATATCTCGTTCGATATTTCGGCGGCGGAGGGTGGTAATTCTGGCGATCTGGATGGCGTCGCGTTATTGAAGGGCAACCAGGCCAATTACGTCGAAGGGCAATGTGCGGTGAGTTTCACTGCGGTCAACGGAATACTCAACGTGACGCAGGATGGTTCCGACGGCGAGTGCAGCGCGGGAATGGGGGTTTATTACTCCGGTACCTATGTGGCCTCTGACCAACCGTTACTGCTCGATTACGATTTGCTCTCACTCGGTTTGGCCCGCTCCTCTCAGGAAAACGCTGCACTGCACGCTTTGCTCAAGAATGACTATCAGGTGATGGTGAACCTTGCCGGCTCAATAATGGAAGGCGACCCGAGCGCAGATGTACCGGGAAGCAAGGTCACCCGATTGTGGGTGCGTGGTCTCGGAGCTACATCAATCTTGATGAACACTCCCGACGCTCGGCTTTGGGTGATGTTGATGACCTACGATGTGCAGGGTAACCCCCGTGTCCGTTACTACACCAACGTTTCGCAATGGAAGGGACGTCTGCCCGATGTCATGCAGGCATGGCACAAAGATACCTATGACGGAACCCTGCCACTCGACTTCATGCCCTGACGTCTCAAACTCGCCGGCCATATGCCGGTATGCCGCTGCCAAAGAACTTTTCTTTTAGGTGGTTTGCTTCAAGCAAAGTCACGCATCTGACTGTGGGAAATGATCGTTGCACCATTTTTACCGTCGTTGTCACTCTCTGAGGTAATATTTCTAATGATTGAAAGCTCGGATGAAGTTCAAGACGCGTTCTACAGCAATTGTGCTGCCACCTTGCTAGCGTGTCCGCTAATGTATACATGCAGGCCGGGGTAAGGTTCATCGTGCTTTTGACGCCTGCGGTATCAGCGTTGAATCCTCGTGCCGCGCCACTGCAAAAAGGAACAATGGATGTTCACTACCTTCCTTCAGTTGCACTCCAATTTGACGGTCAATGACCTCACTCTGCCCTTCTACTCCTCGCATTTAACGGCAAAGAAATCCATTAGCAGCCTTGTGTGTTCGATGTCGAATTCGTCATTGCGCGCCGAGATCAGAGCCTCAATGGCGTGCCGCAAAAACCAACCTTTTGGGCGCTCGAAGAGCGCGGTAAGCGCGCACCGCTTTTAACTGTCATGTGAGGCAATTTTCCTCACGTGTCGCTCACCATTTTGACTAGGGAACAGTTATATGCGCCAAAGGGACTTGAGATTCACCTTTTCCGTGCTGTCCGGGCGGACCGAGTTCGAGGTCGTAGAGTTCACGTTGGAGGAGGCGCTTTGCGAGCCTTTCCGGCTAACGGTCGAGCTTGCCAGTGACAATTCCAATATCGACTTTCAGCAGGTACTTGATCAACCAGCGCTGCTAACGATCTGGCAAGGTTCTATGGCTGTCCGTTACGTTCATGGCTTGGTGTCAAGCTTCACTCAAGGCAAAACCGGGTTCCGACGCACGCGTTACCGAGTCGTAGTTGAGCCTCAACTGGCCCGGTTGGCTCTGAGTTCGAACTGGCGCATATTTCAGCAAAAAAATGTGCCCGACATACTCAAGTCAGTACTGACCTAGCATGGAGTGATGAACTATGAACAAAACATCAATGTAGAACACTTGCCCCGTGAATACTGCGCTCAGGCGGGCGATACCGACCTCTACCTGTTCGACAGGCTTTCTACCGAGGAAGGACTTTTCTACTATTTCAAATTCGACGCAAGCACTCATACGCTAGTTCATGGTGACAAGCTCTATGTTCAGGAGCGTATCAAGGGTGGGCCGGTGCTCTACACCACTCAGCCAGCAGCAGATGCCGAGCAACCGGTGCTGTATGCGTTCAGTTACACCGAAAACGTCCGCACGGCTGAGCAGACGCAGCGCGATTACACTTTTAAACGCCCCACCTTCGACCAGCAGCAAAATCTTGCCGGTGATGATCTGAACCATCAGGCCCAAGACTACGAACGTTACGATTACCCTGGACGCTACAAGGTCAGTGCGGTCGGCAAATCTTTTACTGAGAATCGCCTGCGTGGTCATCGCCGGGATGCGCAGATTGCAGTGGTCGAAGGAGATGATCCTCGTCTGATTCCCGGCCTGTCGTTCCAGCTTACTGGTCACCCTAGAGAAGATTTCAACCGGTGGTGGCGTTCGGTCAGAATCACCCATAAAGGTGTACAGCACGCCAGCCAGCAAGAAGAATCTGCCGGCGCGGAGATGGGGGTTAGTTACGACTTTACCGCCGAGATCATTTCCGAGGAAACAGAGTGGCGCCCTGCGCCAATGTCGAAGCCCCGTATTGATGGGCCACAGATCGCCAGCGTGGTGGGGCCTGAAGGCGAGGAAATCTACTGCGACGAATGGGGGCGGGTAAAAATCCAGTTCCCATGGGATCGGGAAGGCAAGAACAATGAGTTCAGCACTTGCTGGATCAGAGTGTCGCAAAACTGGGCCGGCGCGGAATGGGGGCACATGGCGATTCCGCGCATCGGGCAGGAAGTTATCGTCGACTATCTCGATGGAGATTGTGACCAACCGATCATCACTGGCCGCACCTACCGTGCGACCAACTCTCCGCCATACCAACTCCCGAATCACAAAATTCTGAGCACCATCAAAAGCAAAGAGTACAAAGGGACCAGGGCCAACGAGCTGCGCATCGACGACACTACCAAACAAATCAGTGCTGCATTGATGAGTGATCATGGCAGTACCGCATTGCACCTGGGCTATCTGACTCACCCGCGTCCAAGTGGTGGAGAGCCACGCGGTGAAGGTTTCGAGCTGCGCACAGACGAACATGGCGCGCTGCGCGCAGCCAAGGGCCTGCTGCTCAGTACTGAAGAGCAACTGAATGCCAACGGTGGGCATCTCAATCGTGCCACTGCCGTTCAGGTATTGGAGGCAGCTCTTCAACTGGCTAAAGAGTTGGGTGACTACGCCGCAGATCATCAGGGTGTTGGCCATGACACCGAGCCACAGAAGACGCTCAGTGAGGCGGTTCGCGACTTGGGTAATGGTGCGAATGATGAGTCTGGGAAAACCAACGGTGGTAAACCTGCTATTGCTTTGAGTGGTCAGGCCGGTATTGCGGCGGTGTCTCCAAATAGCGTCACTCTGGCAGCTGGCGAGCATATCGATAGCGTTGCGCAACAAAATCAGCAACTCACCTCGGGTCAGAAATTCGTAGTTAACGCAGGCACCGACTTGGGGCTATTCGCTCAAAGCGGTGAGATGCGACATATCACTCACCAAGGACCGATGCTCCTACAGGCTCAAAAGAACAACATCAGCTTGGAGGCGGATCAAAGCGTAGAGATTAGCGCGAGCACTCAACACGTGGTGATCTCTGCCAAGGAGCACATCACCCTGACCTGCGGCGGCGCCTACCTAACCCTTAAGGGAGGCAACATCGAACTGGGTATGCCCGGCAATTTTATCGTCAAGTCGGCCAAGCACAGCTTTATCGCCCCAGCTCACGCGTCCACTGTCTTCAACACGTGGGCCCAAACTCCGTTCAATGAGCGAGTACGGGTGGTACGCAATGGGACGCCATTACCGAATTACCGTTATGCACTTACGCGAAGTGATGGTGCCCGGGTGGAAGGCGTTACTGATGGTGATGGTTGGGCCGCAATGCAGCAGGGTCTCACGACTGAAGGTTATGAGTTCCATCTGCTTGGTCCAAGTGAGACATGACCATCATGCAAATCCCTATATCGGAAAAGTCAGAATCCACATTTAAAGTCGTCAAAACAAGGCAGGGAGAGCCTAATGAGTGAGCCAACAAGGCCAGTGCCAACCCAAATTGGCCCGGACGGAAACGTTACCGCGCGTGTGACCATGAGCCGCACATCTAACAACGTCCGCGCTGAAGTCCATGCACCTCCGGACAAAGCCATCCCCATCATTTTTGTTCCCGGCATCATGGGCAGTCCGTTATTAGCGACAGGCGCTAATGCTCGCATCATGGGTAACGATAATCGATGGGCGTGGTTTCCCGACGATGCCGCTGGTTGGGTCGCGGGAGTCACCAAATGGAAAAGCTACAACAGTTTGACCCCGGTCGAACGCAAGCAGCTGCTCGATCCGCAACTAACCCGCGCGCTGTCGAATCCTCAGGATTCCGATCTTGAAACGGTGAGCAAATTTGTCAGTACCTTGCCGGTTCAAGAGGCAAGGAATCGTGGTTGGGGATCCGTGTCGCTCGATTCGTATGGGAGTATTCTTAACTTCCTTGAAGTACAGCTACGTTTCATTGCAACCCCGGAGGGCAAACCCTACCCAGGGGTTATGGCTGCGGTGCCAAATAATGCCCCGGCTTGGGGCGAGCTCAAGGGCTACAGTCCACTGAAACCAGAAGCATTGAAAGCTGCGGCTGAATTTCGGTACCCCGTGTATGCGGTGGGTTACAACTGGCTCAACTCCAATGCCCAAGCCGCTGACTATCTTGCAGGTCGAATCCAAGCCGTTCTTGAACGATGCAGAAAAGAGCTGGGCGTTAAGTGTGAGCATGGTGTGATTTTGGTCACTCACTCCATGGGTGGATTAGTGGCGCGCATGTGTGCCAAGCGCAACCCAAACCTGATCCAAGGCGTGGTTCACGGTGTCCAACCAGCCATCGGTGCAGCAACCGCCTATCGTCGTGTTCGAGCGGGATGGGAGGATATGGCAGGGGCCATTGGGCTCGGCGGGACTGGCAAAAAGATCATGCCAATCTTTGCAAATGCTGCGGGGCCCTTGGAGTTGTTACCTAATCAGCGTTATGGCACTGGTTGGTTGAGCATCACTTGCAATGGAAAAGAATTATTTCAGATGCCTACTGGGCCAGATCCATACACGCAGATTTACTTAAAGAAGAACGCGTGGTGGAAACTGATGGATGCCGCCTGGATAAATCCAATCGGGAATTCATCCCCGGGTACGCTAGCCAGCGCTTGGAGCAACTATGAAAAAATGCTCAGTCAAGCAAAGTCTTTTCACGCTGGGCTAGGTACTTATTATCACCCCAACAGCTTCGTTCATTACGGGGCAGATAGCAGTCATCAGGCGTTCCATCGAGTCACATGGAAACTTGGCACTGGAGTTATCCCTTCCCATAAGCCAGGAATGCCCGCTACCCCCGTTCCGACGCCCTCACGCGAACATGCTTTGTCTCTGCGACTGAGGGGTGAAAATCACGAAGGGCGAGCGTGGATGGTTGATGACATCAGCGAGGACCAGTTGATTAACCAGTACGGTGTGGGAATTGGCCATAACACCCGTGGGGATGGTTACTTCGCAGATCTTCAAGGCCAGGATCAAGCGGGCGACGGCACCGTGCCTGCACATGCCGCCGAAGACGCTGCGGAGCAAGCAGTGTTCGCTGCCCGTATGACAGGCTATGACCATCAGGGCTCCTACAAGAACCGCAACGTACAGAACCTAACGCTGTATTCGGTTCTGAGAATAGGTGCCAATGCCAAGAAGCTCTCGGCATGATCGCTCGCCGCCATTTTCTAATCGTTGCCCTTGTAGTCTCAATACTGGGGGCATCCGCATACGGATGGCACCAGTGGCGCTTACCCCATTCCAACCAGAGCCATACCATGAGTGACTTGACACAAAATATGCAGACCTACTGCGTCGGTCGGTTACTAATCGACCTGCCAAAAGGGACCACTTGGACCTCCCAGGCAAGTGGAGCGCAATTAGGCAACATGGCACTTTCCGTGACTACTGACGTCACCCAGCAGCAATACGACGAGCTAGTTGAGCGCCGATGGCAAGAAGTGCTGGCAATCAAGACAGACAACAATGGAAAAGCTTATCTGCGACCCTCGGAACGCATTGCAACGCCCGAGGGAGGAGCCGTCTTTGTCTATGAGTTTGAACACGTGGATGGTTTGGCTGAGGATGACGAGACTGTCGTGCAGCAGCTTTTTCACCAAGCCGAAGGCTACCTATGGCGCGACGGCACTCTCTTCAAAATCACCCCATCACTCAATAGCAAAGATGCCATTGCCAAACTGTTTCCTCGACTGCATGCGCGAGCAGCGGATGAAATACCGAGTCGCCCTGGCTTATGCTTGAGCGGCGCATTCGTGGATGGGTACTACGATCTCGCCAACGGTGATCAGGAAGAGGTGAGCTGGGGATTTACGCTGCCTCGCAACTTGGGCGTGGTAGTGCGACACGGAATGATATGGGAGCCTGAGCAGCCTATGCTTGAACGGCGTCGTGAAGCCGACAGGGAAAGTGCTGGATTAATAGCTCGCATGCTCGCGGACCCGAGTGTCGTTGCTGGGCGCAAAGAATATCGAGCTGCAACGCGTGTTGTTGGAGAGATGGATGGCGAGGAATACGTCATGGGTGGAACAGAAGGCAAAGGCCCACAAGAATTCAAAACGAATGTTGGCGGTGAATGGAACTTTGTCGGACGTGGAACTCCTACGCCATTGCCAAGTGTTAATTTGGGTATGGACACTACCTATCTGACATCTAGAAAACCATCGACATTGGGCGAGTTTCCTAATTTTGAAGATGTTTCTGGAGGCCCAACCGAGGCAGAGTTCTTCGAGATCTGGGACGCCATAATTGAAAGCGTGCGCTTTCGTCCAGGAGCCCTGACGCCACCATCAGGTGGAAAACCCCTCATTAGTCCTCCTAGCCCGGTGACATCAACTCCGGTCACCAAGCCAGGAACAAATGACTACGCTCTGGAGGAGTTCCTGACTGGGCTACCACCTTCCCAGGACTGGATGGATAAGCTTTAGGGCTGATCAGCACTTGGTACATATCAACCCTTCGAACGCACACATGGATGGAAAAGTAATGCACCCACCTAGCACCGACTCGATCAAACCGGATCACTCTCGACTTGCTGTCGCTTCAGTCCTGGTCGTGATATTTGGCTTGCTGTTTATGGTGCTGCGTATCGCTCAGCAAAATTACGTGATGGCCATTGGCGCGGTCTGGGTAGCGAACAGCCTGACAATGGTCCTGCATGCGCTGTATTGGCAGCGCTACGGTTTGTCGGGGCCATATAAAGTTGCTGTTGTAGCTCAAGGTCTGATTACGATCGCCCCACTGCTGTTCGGACAGTCCGGCCTAGCACTGATTCTTTTCATGCTGGGCGGAGAGATACGTTTCTGGTAGTGCAGGTAGGTCAACTAATCGCGGACATCCCGATAGTTGATTCAGGCAATCTCCCGTTCGCAACAGGAATGCGAGCAACACCCCTGCGTTCACACAGGTCCGCAGGGGCTCGTCAAGCAAGCAACCTTTAAGCGTTTACGGGTCAGCTTCGTTGGTGCACCTCAAAGGAAGAGACATGGATATCATTCGACTCGGCGACTCCACCAGTCACGGCGGAACCGTAATTGAAGCTTTCAGCCAAACTGACTTATATGGCAAACCCATGTCTGGCGTGGGACATAAGGTCGACTGTCCTAAATGCAAAGGAACATTTCCCATATCTGAAGGAAGCGCCACGCTGGATGTCGGTGGTGTGCCCGTGGCGCTTCACGGAATGAAAACCGCCTGCGGTGCCAGCCTGATAGCGAGTAATCCCAACGGCAACGCCGATCGTTGAAAACTGCAGAGGGTATTTTCGATGATCACTTAGCGTGTGCTGCATTTGAGTCTAACCAGCTAAACGAACCTTTTATGTCAAAGAAACCACCGCTACATGTGGTCTTGGATCGTTCCAAGCGATTGCGCCAAGCCACTGGACGTTTGGGTTTGTCGAGCGATGAAACTCTTTGGTCTGGTTGGCATGTGAAATACCAATTCACTTGCTTGTACGGACACCTCTTCAGCACGACTACCGTCACGCTAATGAGTCCGACCGCCAAAGGCTGCCCAGAGTGCAGCGCACAGTCCCTGATCACTGGCCCGCACCCACGCATTTGCGTAACATCCGCAACCCTCTTTTCTCCGCGAATTTCAGCGGCCGCGCTCGTCGGTCGCTCTGTCAGGTAAGCCATGAAACCGATTCGTCTGCGCGCCGATGTCCTGGCCGGACTCACCACCTCGTTTGCCCTGTTGCCCGAATGCATTGCATTTGCGCTGGTGGCGCACCTCAATCCGCTGATGGGCCTGTACGGCGCGTTCATCATTTGTACGCTGACTGCGTTGTTTGGCGGTCGGCCGGGCATGGTGTCGGGCGCGGCAGGTTCGATGGCGGTGGTGATCGTTGCGCTGGTGGTGCAGCAGGGCGTGCAGTATCTGCTGGCGACGGTGTTGCTCGGCGGTTTGATCATGATGGCGTTCGGGCTGTTGCGCTTGGGCAAACTGGTTCGCATGGTGCCGCACCCGGTAATGCTGGGTTTCGTCAACGGTCTTGCGATCATTATTGCGCTGGCGCAGCTGGAGCATTTCAAACGCGGTGAGCAGTGGCTCAGCGGCACGCCGTTGTACCTGATGACCGGGCTGGTGCTGCTGACCATGGCCATCGTCTACGTCCTGCCGCGCCTGACCCGCGCCGTGCCGCCGGCATTGGTGGCGATCCTCGGCGTCGGTCTGTTGGTCTACCTGTTCGGCCTGCCGACGCGCACCTTGGGCGACATGGCGCACATTGCCGGTGGTCTGCCGACGTTCGCGCTGCCGGACATCCCGTGGAATTTCGAAACCCTGCGCATCATCGCGCCCTACGCGATTTTGATGGCGATGGTAGGCCTGCTGGAAACCCTGCTGACCCTGAACCTCACCGACGAAATCACCGAAACCCGTGGCTATCCGGATCGCGAATGCGTGGCGCTCGGCGCGGCGAATATGGTCTCGGGTGTGTTTGGTGGCATGGGTGGTTGCGCGATGATCGGCCAGACCGTGATCAACCTCAGTTCCGGCGGGCGCGGGCGCTTGTCTGGCGTGGTTGCGGGCGTGCTGATTCTGCTGTTCATCCTGTTTCTGTCGCCGCTGATCGAGCGCATTCCGCTGGCGGCGCTAGTCGGCGTGATGTTCGTGGTGTCGCAGCAGACCTTCGCCTGGGCGTCGTTGCGCGTGCTCAACAAAGTGCCGCTCAACGACGTGCTGGTGATCATCGCCGTGACCACCATCACGGTGTTCACCGATCTTGCGACAGCGGTGTTGTGCGGGATCATCATCGCAGCGCTGAACTTCGCCTGGCAGCAGGCGCGCGAGTTGTATGCGGATGAACATCTGCAAGCCGACGGCAGCAAGCTCTATCGCCTGCACGGCACGCTATTTTTCGCCTCGACCACACCGTTTCTCAACCAGTTCGACCCGGCCAGCGATCCTGATCGGGTGACGCTGGATTGCCGGCATCTGAGTTTCGTCGATTATTCGGCGATTGCTGCGCTGAAAACCTTGCGCGAACGCTATGAGAAGGCTGGCAAACATTTACAGGTGTTTCATCTGTCGGAACGCTGCAAGAAACTGCTCAAACGTGCCGGGGTTGATCACGAGTGAGATCAACCCCAGTCACTGATCAGGCATCGATGGCCGGAAAGTCGATGTCGGTCAGGGCGACGTTGTTGAGGTAATTGGTCAGCGTCTGCGCGGCGACGATGGCGATTACCTCGATGATCTTCTTGTCGTCGATACCCGCCGCACGTGCGGCCGCAATCTGCTCGGCGCTCAAGTGTCCACGGGTTTCAGTCAATTGTTGGGCGAGGGCGGCGAAGGCATTCAGCCGACCGTGTCGTGCTTCGACAATTTCCTCCCCGGACAGCCCGGCCTTACCGCCAAAAAAAGTGTGCGCCGCCAGGCAATAGTCGCAACCGTTGACCTGCGAAGTGGCGAGATACACCGCTTCTTTTTCCTTGGCGCTCAGCGACGTTTTACCCAGCGTGGCGGAGATCTGCACGTAGGCATCCAGCGCTACCGGCGCGGTGGCCAGGGTGGCGAACAGGTTCGGCAGAAAGCCGATTTTCTTTTGCACGCCTTCAAGCACGGTGCGGGTGGCGTCGGTAGTGGTTTCGAGGCTGACTGGGCTGATGCGGCTCATGATGATTCTCCGAAAATCCGACGCGAAGTGCGCCGGGGATGGAGCCATGTTATGCACCGCGGCTGGTGCTTTGGCTGCATATCGTCGAGGATATGCGACAGATCGTCCAAACCTGCCGGGGAATCATCCATGGATCGCCTGTCGACCTTGCTCAGTCATTTCGGCGTCAATGCCGGCACCTTCCATAGCGGGACTTTCTGCGGTATCAGCGCTTACGGCGGCGAGCAAACATGCGGGCATGTGCACTTGTTGCAGGCTGGCGAGTTGTTGCTGAAGCCGGGCAATGAGCCGCAAATCACCCTGAATCAACCGACACTGATTTTTTTTCCGCGACCGTTTGCCCATCGGCTGTTCGCCGACGAAGCGATGGGTACGCAACTGGTCTGTGCATCGCTGACCTTCGACGGCGGTGCCGGCAACGCGTTGGCGGCGGCGCTGCCGGATTACCTGGTGCTGAAACTCGCTGACATTCCTGAACTCGGCAGCACGCTGGAATGGCTGTTCAAGGAAGCGTTCGACGGACATTGCGGGCGCGAAGCGGTGATGGATCGACTGTTCGAACTGCTGGTGATTCTGCTGTTGCGGCACATCATCAGCAGTCGCGATCAACGTCCTGGAATGATGGCGGGGCTGGCCGATCCACGACTTTCCCGTGCCTTGAGTTTGATGCATGAGCAACCGGCCAAAGCCTGGAGCGTTGCCGAACTGGCGGCCGTCGCAAACTTGTCGCGCGCCGGTTTTGCCGAGCAATTTCGCCGGGTGGTGGGGCAGACGCCGCTGGATTATCTGCTGAGCTGGCGCGTCAGCCTCGCGCAGAAACGTCTGCGCGAAGGCCGGCCGATTGCGCTGATTGCCGAAGAGGTCGGCTACGAAAGTCCTTCGGCGCTGGCCCGGGCATTTCGGCGCAAGACCGGGTTGAGTCCGCGTGAATGGAAGGCCAGCGCCAGTTGAGGGCTACCTGGCGAACTTCTTCGCCCCGGCCACACACAGAATCACCCCCAAAGTGACCAGCAGCATGCCGAGGCTGACCTGCTCATGCAGTAACGTCGCCGCTAGCGCCAAGCCAAAAAACGGCTGCAACAGCTGCAGCTGGCCGACCGCCGCAATCCCGCCCTGCGCCAGCCCGCGATACCAGAACACAAACCCGATCAACATGCTGAACAGCGAGACGTAGCCAAGGCAAACCCACGCCGAAACGCTGATACCGCTGAACGAAGCGGGTGCTAGCCACAGACTGAGCACGGCCATCAGCGGCAACGCCAACACCAGCGCCCAACAAATTACCTGCCAGCCACCGAGAGCGCGCGAAAGTTTTGCGCCTTCGGCGTAACCGAGGCCGCACGCGATAATCGCCGCCAGCATCAGCAAATCACCAGTGGGCGAGGCGCTCAGTCCCTGGGAAACAGCGAAACCGACCACCAGCGCGCTGCCCAATACCGAAAAGATCCAGAACACCGGTCGTGGCCGTTCACCGCCACGCAGCACGCCGAAAATCGCCGTGGTCAGCGGCAGCAATCCTACAAACACAATCGAATGTGCTGACGTCACATATTGCAGCGCCAGTGCCGTGAGCAACGGAAAACCGAGCACCACGCCCAGCGCCACGATCAATAACGACAGCCACTGATTGCGCGCCGGGCGCCGTTCACGGAACGCCCACAATACGCACAGCGCCAAGACACCGGCGATGGTTGCGCGCAGAACGGTGAGAAACACCGGATCGAATTCCAGCACCGCAAGCCGTGTAGCCGGTAGCGAGCCGCTAAAGATCAGCACGCCGATAAAGCCATTGATCCAGCCGCTGGTTTTTTCCAGGGCCGGGTTGGTCAGATTCGATGTTCGTTCCATTCGAAGTCGTGCTCGGTTGTGGGGTTGCGTGGTTTCGATCCTATGGCTGAGAATCAGGACAATCAAAGAATTGTCATGGATACACCTCGACATGCCGCGCTCCCGTTACAAGACCCTGGTCGACACTTACGCCGCGGACATTCGTTCCGGGCAACTGGCGCCAGGCACGCGCCTGCCCACTCACCGGCAACTGGCAGCCAGCGAAGGTCTGGCGCTGGTGACTGCTTCGCGGGTTTACGCCGAGCTGGAGGCGATGGGCCTGGTCAGCGGCGAAACCGGGCGTGGCACGTTTGTGCGCGAGACATCGTTGTCGACGGGGCAGGGCATTGATCAGAAAGACGTAGCGGTCGGGATGATCGACCTGAATTTCAACTACCCGTCGTTACCCGGTCAGGCGGATATGTTGCGCACTGCGTTGCGACAATTGGCGTTGTCCGGCGATCTCGAGGCGCTGCTGCGCTATCAGCCACATGCCGGACGCCAGCACGAACGAGCCTCGGTCGCTCGGCATTTGCAAACTCGCGGATTGAGTGTCGAGGCCGAGCAGGTGTTGATTGTTAACGGCGCGCAACAGGGACTCGCGGTAACGCTGATGGCGTTGCTCAAACCCGGTGACGTGATCGCCGCTGACGCCCTGACCTATTCGGGGTTCAAGGTGCTGGCCGAAGCGCTGCATCTGGAGCTGGTGGCGATCCCTGTCAGCGCTGATGGCCCGGATTTGGCCGCCTTGGAAAAACTCTGCCGTAGCCGACCGGTGCGTGCGGTTTACAGCATGCCGACCCTGCACAATCCGCTGGGTTGGGTGATGTCGCGGGCGCAGCGTGAAGAACTGGTGTCCGTTGCCGGTCGGCATGATCTGACCATAATCGAAGACGCGGCCTACGCGTTTCTGGTCGATAACCCACCGCCGCCGTTGGCCGACATGGCGCCGGAGCGGACGGTTTACGTATCGGGTCTGTCGAAAAATATTGCCACCGGTTTACGTGTAGGTTTTATCGCCGCGCCAGTGCCGATGGTGCCGGCGCTGGAGCGGATTATCCGCGCAACCACCTGGAATACGCCGGGAGTGATGACTGCCATCGCCTGCGGCTGGCTCGACGACGGCACTGTCATCGAGCTGGAAGCACAGAAGCGCAGCGATGCTCGGGCACGGCAGGCGCTGGCCGCCGAAATCCTCAAAGGCTTGCCGACCATTGGCCATCCGTCCTCGTATTTCGTCTGGCTGCCGTTGCCGGAAGATGTGCGGGCGGATCAGATTGTGGTCGAGTTGATGCAGGCGCAGGTCTCGGTGACCAGCGCGGAGCCGTTCTCCGTATCGGCCCATGTCCCACATGCAATTCGCCTTGCGTTGGGGTCGGTGGATATGGATGTGTTGCGCGAGGCGTTGAGCAAAGTCCGGCAGATTGTCGGTGCTTACACCTAGCCCGAGTTGAATGAATTCCTGTGGCGAGGGAGCTTGCTCCCGCTGGACTGCGCAGCAGGCCCCGGCTATTGCGATGAAAAGCGAGGGCCGCTTCGCGACCCAGCGGGAGCAAGCTCCCTCGCCACAAAGTTGTTACCCTTGCACCGCCGATTTACTGATCCGGAACCCTGATGAAAAGCTTTGCCTTCTTGATTTTCTTCAACGCCTGCCTGCTCAGCACCCCAGTCCTCGCGGTTGGTGACACCGAGGCCGGCAGCAAAATCTTCCCGCGCCTGTGTGGCGGCTGCCATCAGATCGGCGAATCCGCCCGCCCGGGATTCGGCCCTGTGCTCAATGACATCTTCGGCCGAGCTGCCGGGACATCGGCCAACTATGTCTATTCCGATGCGATGAAAAACTCCGGCGTGACTTGGGATACCGCGACCTTGACCGCGTATCTGCAAGATCCGAAAGGCGTGGTGCCGGGCACACGGATGATTTTCTGGGGGCTGAGTGATCAGGAGAAGATTGATAATTTGCTGGCTTATTTGCAGTCGTTTTCCGCCTTGCCGGCAAACCATTCCAGCACTACCCCACATGCCGGATGCGACGAAGCCGCAGGCTGCAAACACAACGAATAAATCCCCCCGGTTTTCAGCGGCTGGCCAAACGGCACCACCAACACGCCGCGTTCAAGGGATTCCGCCGCGAGCGTCATGTCCGTCACTGCCACGCCCAATCCTCGTGCCGCTGCATCCAGTGCCAACTCATCGAGGTTGAACGGGATGTGCCGGTAATCCTCCAGCGCTTTGCCGTCGTTGGCTGCCAGCCATTCAATCCACGCTTGCCGATCCGCCGAGCGGTGCAGCAATGGGAAACGCAGCAGATCTTCCACCGAGCGCGGCGCCCCGGCCAGGGTTGGGGCGCACACCGGCACCAGCGTTTCCTGAAATAGCGTCAGGCAATCGGCAGCGTTGGACGGCGTCGGCAAATACAGGATGTACGCATCGCTGTCGCTGGCCGGTTCGACGACTTCAGTGGCGACGGTTTCAATTGCCAGCGATATCTCGGGATGACGCAGATAAAAGTCGCTGAGTTTCGGCAACAGCCAACGTACCGCCAACGACACATGCATGCGAATGCGGAACGGGCGCTTCTGCGGAGCGAGGCGCTCTTCCAGGGTTTTCAGTTCAGCGAGGATGTTGCGCGCGCTGGCCAGCACCTGTTCGCCTTCCGGGGTCAGGCGCAGGCTGCGGCTGGTACGCAGGAACAGCGCGACATTGAAATGACTTTCCAGTTGCTGAATCTGCCGGCTGACGGCGCTTTGGGTCAGACACAGCTTCTGCGCGGCCTGAGTGAAGCTGCCGGAGTCGGCGACTTCCACCAGCGCTTGCATGGCTTGCAGGGACGGGACGTGACGAATTTTATCCATGCGCTTTCGGAATGGCTCGATGATTTTATAACGTTGGTTGGCGCTGCAAAGACCTAATAGATTCTAGCTCTGGCGGCGATCTTCACCACCTGCGCATGCGATTCACGCATGGCGAGGGACAGAAGGCAAGCCGCCGAACGACAGTCGAATGAGGTGTTGCATGGAAAACGTATGTGGCTGGATCGCTCAGACCGGAAACTCTCCGGCACGCGGTCGCCTGAGTGGCGCGCAGAAGGCTGACTGGCTGGTGATTGGCGCCGGCATCACCGGGCTCAGTGCCGCGCATAACCTGGCTGAAATGCACCCTCAGGCGCGCATCGTGGTGGTCGATCGGCAGCGCGCGGCGCAGGGCGCTTCCGCGCGCAACTCGGGTTTCGTCGTGGCCCACGAACATCCGGCCGAAAGCGAGCTGATCGACGCGGTCGGGTACGCCGGATTTGAAATCGACACCGGCATTTCCCGCGCAGCGAGCGAAGAAGTGCGCCAGCGTATCGCCCGGCATGCCATCGACTGCGATTTCCGTGACAGCGGTTACTTCTTCGCGGTGAATGATCCGGCCAAACTCAATCAGGTCGCCACCAAACTGGCCACGCTGCGGGCACTTGGCGCCAGCGCAGAATTTCTTGAGGGTGAGCAACTGAGTCGCAAACTCGGGACTGCTCACTATCAAGCGGCGATCTGGTGCGGTAAAGGCAATGCGTTGTTGCAACCGGCCAAGTACGTGCAGGGTTTGCTCAATGCGCTTCCGGCCAATGTCACCGTGTTCGAAGACACCGATATCACTGGTCTGGAACGCCTGAGCCAGGGACGTCTGCGCGCCAATAGCACCGAAGGCTGCATCGAAGCTCAACGTGTATTGGTCTGCCTCAACGCTTTCATTCCGCGGGTCGGCATCGCCGACAGCGCCACATTTCCCATGGAACTCAGCGCCAGTCTTACCCGCCCGCTCAGCGATCAAGAATTTCAAGCCATCGGCGCTCCAGAGCCCTGGGGCGTGCTCTCGACCCGGCCGCTTGGCGCCACCGTACGGCTGACGCCGGATCGCCGGGTGATGATCCGCAACACCGCCGAATACCGCACGCGCGACCTGTCCAACAGCGACCTCGCCTTGCGCCAGCAACACCATGTGCGTGGCCTGCAACGGCGTTTTCCGTTTCTCGGCGTGCAAGACATTCAGTACACCTGGACCGGTCACTTGAGCGCGACGCGCAGTGGTCAGGCGTATTTCGACCGGGTGGAAGAGGGCGTGTTTGCCGTCGCCGGGTGCAACGGTTCCGGCGTGGCGCGCGGCACTTTGTGGGGGCGGTTGCTGGCGGAACTGGCGTCGGGCGTCGACTCGCCATTGCTGCAACAGGTGATGCAACGCGCCGAACCCGGCTGGCTGCCGCCGCGCCCGTTTTTCGATATCGGTGCCATGCTGCGTATGCGCGTGGAGGCCGTCAGGGCCAGAAGCGAAATCTGACTTTCAGCAATCCAGACAACAACAAAAAACACTCAACCCAGGTGACAGAACATGCGCATCCACACACTCTCGCTGGCGGTCTTGCTCGCTACTGGTCCGGCGGCCGCGTTCGCGGACGAAACCGTCAACATCTCTAACTGGAACGGCTACATCGCCGATGACACCCTGGTCAGTTTCACCAAGGCTACCGGGATCAAGGCTACTTATGACATCCACGACAGCAATGAAGTGCTCGAATCGAAGTTGATGACCGGCAACACCGGTTACGACGTGGTCAGCCCGTCCAACCACTTCTTGTCGCGGCTGATCAAAGCCGGAGCGATCCAGAAACTCGACAAGTCGCAACTGCCGAACTGGAAAAACCTCGACCCGGTATTGCTGAAAAAACTTGAGGTCAACGACCCCGGCAACCAGTACGGCTATCCGTACATGTGGGGCACGGCGGGCATCGGTTACAACGTCGAGAAGATCAAGGCGATCTTCGGTAACACCGACATTACCAAGTCGTGGAAGCTGTTTTTCGACGAAGACAACATCAAGAAGTTGAGCCAGTGCGGCGTGGCGATCATCGACAACCCGACCCAGGTGTTGCCGATCACCCTCAACTATCTGGGCCTGCCAGCGCACAGCCATGAACCGGCCGATTACAAAAAAGCTGAACAGGCACTGCTGAAAATCCGTCCGTACGTGCAGTACTTCCATGCGTCGAAGTACATCAGTGATCTGGCCAACGGCAACGTCTGCGCGGTGATCGGCTTCAACGGCGATGTGGTTCAGGCAGCGGCGAGTGCCAAGGAAGCCAAAAACGGAATCGACATCGCCTATTCGATTCCTGACGAAGGCACGACCTTGTGGTTCGACATGGTGGTCATGCCCAAAAGCGCTCCGCATGAAAAGAACGGCTACACCTACATGAACTACCTGCTCGAACCCAAGGTGATCGCCAACATCAGCAACAGCATTCACTACGCCAACCCCAACGCGGCGGCCGATGAATTCGTGACCCCGGCGGTGAAAGAAGATCCGGCGATTTATCCGCCGAAGAGCGTGATGGAAAGGTTGTTCACCGTGGAAGAGCTGCCGGCATCGATTGCCCGGTTGAGCACGCGGCTGTGGACCAAACTGAAAACCAATACCTGATCAAGCGACCTGATTGCGACCCGCGGCTTTCGCTTGATACAGCTGCTGGTCCGCGCGTTTGATCAGCGCGGTCTGGTTGTTGTCGGCAGGGTCGGCCAGGCCCACGCCAATGCTCACCGTCAGATGTCCGACCACAGGAAAAACCGCCCCGGCGACCGCTGCACGAATCTTTTCGGCGACGGTGTCGGGGCTGTCTGGTTTGGCGATTTCCGGCAGCAGAACAGCGAACTCTTCGCCACCGTATCTGGCGACGAAATCGGTGGTGCGGGTAGTCGACTGAATCAATAGCGCCAATTGCTGCAGCACTTCATCACCCACCGCGTGCCCGTGGCTGTCGTTGATCTGCTTGAAGTGGTCGGCATCGATCAACAGCAGTGCGAACGGTCGGCCGGTGCGGCGGAACAGCAGGCTGTATTCGGTAAGCTTTTCATCAAAGCGCCGGCGGTTGAAAACGCCGGTCAGGGCATCGTGGGTCGCCAGCTGCAACAACTCGGCGTTGGCCTGGGTCAGGGCAGCGGTGCGTTGCGCGACAGTCGCTTCCAGCGAAGCATTGGCTTCTTGCAGTTCGCGCTCCTTGCCGAGCAGCGATTGAGTCATGGCATCGATGGATTGGCCGAGCTGCGCAATCTCCCGCACTGGATGCTGCAACTGGAAATGCGCCCCCGGGTGGTTGTTCAGCACCTGTTTGGCCGACCGCGCCAATTGCTCGATCGGGCGGCTTAGATAAAGCGCCAGGTAATAGGCGACCAAGCCGAACACCACCGCAGCCACAACCCCCAGCAGCAATAATTTATAGAGCAGCAATCGCGCCGGTTGCAGCGCGGCCTCCAGTGGCTGACGCACGGCAATCGACCACGACAACGCGGTACTCGACGGCGTGGGTACCGTCACCATGCTGGTCAGAAAACCATTGCCGACGGTCCAGCCCTGCGACTTCGGATCGCTTGCGGGCAGTTGCTCACCGACCAGTGCTTCGGGGTACAAGACTTTGCCGTCGTGATCGATGATCAACGCTTCGATGTCCGCTGCCGCGCCCTTGTGCGAAACCGCCGAATCAACGATTCGCGTTACCCAGCTCCAGTGCGCGTGGGCACCAAGCACACCGATGACCTGACCTTCGGCGTTGTGAATCGGCGCGGCGAAATCGATGAAACGCAGCGGCTCGCCATTGGGTAAGCCCGGCAGTAGTTTGGCCAGGAGAACTGCTTCATGCGGGTCGCCGGTGTATTCGCTGCGCAATCCGGCCTGAAACCATGGTCGCTGCTGCACTGACTGGCCAACCAGCAAACCGTTCACCGCCTGATGCACCTTGCCCTCGGCATCGACCACGCCCATCCACGCATATTCGGCACGCGCCCGAGTGCGCAACTCCATTGAAGTGAGGATCGCCGGATTGTCCAGATTGCCGCGCTCCAGATGCGGCGCGCGGCTGAGCAAGTAGACCTCCAACTGCCGCTCGCGCAACTGCTCGCCCAGCAACACGGCGGCCGAGCGCGCGGTGCTTAGCAAAGCATTGCCGCTGGCCTGCTTCATCTGTTCGGTGGCGATGTGGCCGACGTAGAAACCCACGCTCAACAGCGTCAGCAGGGAGAGACCGGCAAACCAGAGTGTCAGGTGGCTACGCAGGCTGGCTTTGATCATGGGCAGGCGGATTCTGTTCTGATTGGCGTGGCCGCATGGTATGCGCAATCGACGGTGCGCGGCCAGTAACGCAATTTCAACAAACGTATCAAGCCGATACCAACGCCCGGACGCGTCCGGTAAAGTGTGCGCCGCCCGAGAGATGGATCCCGGGCGTTTCCTCATGGAGTTTTTTTGCAGTGAAATACCTCAGCAAAGTAGTCGCCACCGCCCTGTTCGGTGTGGTTCTGGCAGGTTGCACCGGCACCCCGATGAACACCAAACAATACGACAGCAGCCAGTACACCGTGCTGGGCCACAGCGAAGCCACCGCTACCGGCCTGCTGCTGTTCGGCGTGATCCCGATCCAGCAGAACAGCCGCTTCGTCCGCGCGCAGAACGCTGCGATCAAAGCCAAGGGCGGCGACGCCATGATCAACACCCAAGTCCAGGAAAACTGGTTCTGGGCCTGGGTCCTGACCGGCTACACCACCAAGATTTCCGGTGACGTGGTCAAGCTGAAAACCGTGCAGTAAGCGACGGTCCAGACGCAAAAAAGCCCGGCTGATCAGGCCGGGCTTTTTATTGGGCGTTGCGCTGGGGCGATTTATTCAATCAGGCAACACGACGTTCGATCAGCCGATCCGAGCCACCTTCGGCAACACGACGTTCGATCAGCCGATCCGAGCCACCTTCGGCAACACGGCGTTCGATCAGCCGATCCGAGCCACCTTCGGCAACACGGCGTTCGATCAGACGATCCGAGCCACCTTCAGCCACACGGCGTTCGATCAGACGATCCGAGCCACCCTCAGCCACACGGCGTTCGATCAGACGATCCGAACCACCTTCAGCCACACGGCGTTCGATCAAACGATCCGAGCCACCCTCAGCCACACGGCGTTCGATCAGACGATCCGAACCACCTTCAGCCACACGGCGTTCGATCAGACGATCCGAACCACCCTCAGCCACACGACTTTCAATCAATCGGTCAGAGCCGCCTTCAGCGACCGTGGTGCCTGAGTGAGTAGCGGCAAAAGCGTTAAGTGCAAAAACCGAGAAAGCGATGCTGAGGATGATTTGGCGTTTCATGATCGTGTGCTCCGGGGTGTTGTTGGTTGGTATGGAGCCGATCTTACGCCCGGGATTTTTTATGAGAACTTCATTGACGTGATGGTGACTATCGACGCCGGCAATGACAGGCAGAAGCCCTGATTTAGAGGGCTGGCGAGCGAATGCACAGCTCTGCGGTGGCAGGGTGCGCGTCAGAATCCATGAGATGTTCATTGCACCTCGCCTTCAACTCACCGAAGCTATTCTGTATCGCCCTTCAGCAGTCGAGATGGACCTCCAGCCCATGCAAACCCCAACCCCCACCAACCACTCCCTCTGGAAAACCTACCTGCTGTTCCTCGCCCCGATGGTCCTGTCGAACTTTCTGCAATCGATGTCCGGCACGATCAACAGTATCTACATTGGTCAGATGCTCGGGACGCAGGCGTTGGCGGCGGTTTCGGGGATGTTTCCGGTGGTGTTCTTCTTCATCGCGCTGGTGATCGGTCTCGGCGCCGGGGCCGGGGTGTTGATCGGGCAGGCGTGGGGCGCGCGCGAGACGCATATGGTCAAGGCCATTGCGGGGGCAACCCTGTTGCTCGGGGTGTTGATCGGGTTGGTCGCGGCGGTGTTGGGCAGTGTGTTTGCGCGCTCGGCTTTGCAGGGGCTGGGGACGCCGGCGGATGTGCTGGATGATGCGGTGGCCTACGCGCACGTGATGATGTGGATCTTGCCGTCGTTGCTGGTGTTCGTGTTGTTCACGCAATTGCTGCGCGGGGTCAGCGATACGCTTACGCCGTTGCTGGCGCTGGTGGTGTCGACCTGCGTTGGACTGGCGCTGACGCCGGCGCTGATCCGTGGCTGGTTCGGTTTGCCACAAATGGGAATCCAGAGTGCAGCATATGCCGGTTTGGCGGGGAACCTCGCGGCGATGGCGTGGCTGTCGTGGCGTTTGATCCGCAACAGCCATCCGCTGGCACCGGATCGAGAATTTTTCAGATCACTGCGGCTGGACGGGGCAATCCTCGGCAAGGTGTTGCGCATTGGTCTGCCGACCGGAGTACAGATGATCGTGCTGTCGCTGTCGGAGCTGGTGATTCTGGCGCTGGTCAACCAGCACGGTTCGCAA
Source organism: Pseudomonas sp. TWP3-1 (assembly GCF_049896625.1). Classification (NCBI taxonomy): domain Bacteria; kingdom Pseudomonadati; phylum Pseudomonadota; class Gammaproteobacteria; order Pseudomonadales; family Pseudomonadaceae; genus Pseudomonas; species Pseudomonas sp. TWP3-1. The sequence continues at coordinate 16,398 of NZ_JAFCUQ010000012.1, read as the reverse complement.
GCGACAGCGGCCTATGGCGCAGTGACGCAGATCGTCAATTACGTGCAGTTTCCGGCGCTGTCGATTTCGATCACCGCGTCGATCCTCGCCGCTCAGGCGATTGGCGCCGGACGGCTGGAGCGCATGGGGCCGATTCTGCGCACCGGGTTGTGGATCAACGTATGCCTGACGGGTGGTCTGATCGTGCTCGGTTACCTGCTGTCGCACTGGCTGCTGGGCTTGTTCCTCACTGAGGATTCGACGCGGGTGATGGCTGAGCATCTGCTGCACATCATGCTCTGGAGTCTGTTGGTGTTCGGCTTCCAGGCGATCATCGGCGGGATCATGCGCGCCAGTGGCACGGTGTTGGTGCCGATGGCGATTGCGATTGTCTGCGTGGTTGGCGTGCAATTGCCGGCCGCATACTGGCTGGATGGGCACTTTGGATTGCAGGGTGTGTGGATGGCGTTTCCGGTGGCGTATCTGGGCATGCTGGTGTTGCAGACGCTGTATTACAAAGTGGTCTGGCAGCATCAGAAGATCCAGCGCCTGGTTTGACGACCTCTACGCGGGGCTGATTTCGAACTGGCGATACCGGCGGATGTTTGCTTAAGTCAACCGAGGCGCCACTTGCACGCCGGAGAAATCCCATGTCGATCCGATTGTTGCTGGCCGCCGCATGTTGCCTGATCGTCATGCCAGCGGCGCAGGCGGGCGAGTACACCCGCGTCAATGCCACCGCCAGCCAGATCAGTTTCACCTACAACCAGATGGGCTCGCGGATGTACGGCACTTTTGGCAAGTTCGACGCGACCCTCGAATTCGATACCGCCAATCTCGCTAACGCCCGCACCACCCTGCACATCGACCTGACCAGCATCGATGCCGGCAGCGACGACGCCAACACAGAGCTGGTGAAACCGGCGTGGTTCGATACGGCGAAATTCCCGGTGGCAGTCTTCGAATCAACGCGATTCAGCCAGGTCAGCGACAACCGATATCTGATCGTCGGCCAACTCACACTAAAAGGCGTCACCCGCGAAGTGCAGGTGCCGGTGGAACTGAAACCGGGCAACGCCATTGGCATCTTCGATGGCGAACTGGTGCTCAAGCGCGACGAGTTCGGCCTCGGTGCGGGGGAGTGGGCGGACAGCGTGGTGTCCAAGGACATTGCGATCAAGTTCAAGGTTGTCGCGCCGCAGCAGTGAGGCCGCTCGGTCTGGAACGCACAGGCGCGGTATGATGGCCGGGTTTTCCGCCGGAGTCCGTTCGCCATGCCCCGCATCACCCACTACAAATCGCCATGCCCCGAAGGCGTCAACAGCCAGATCTTGCAGATGGTCGTCGATTACCTGACCGACATCAGCGCGGTCGGCCTCGGCCCGAGCAACCTGCTGTACAACGTCTATCAGTACGCGGTCGGCTATGAGGTGCATTTGTATCTGGAGGCGTTGAACGGCGAGAAGGGCATGGACGTGGAATTGCTGGTGGCCACCGACGATGACGACCCGGAACAAGTCATCGGTTTCCTGTTGTACCTGCCGGTGCAGGGCGATTGGGAAGCCTGCAATGTGGCCTATCTAGCTGTTCGCGAGGGCCATCGGCATCTAGGCGTGGCGCGCTCGATGATCGCGGAAATGGTCGGGCGTTATCCGCATGCCGAGCTGACCTGCACCGTGGGCAAAGTCCCGTATTTCGAAGCGCTGGGCTTTGAAGTGCTGGGGCAGCGCGCGACTCAGGTATTGATGAATACCCGCTCTTATCGCAGCAACGGCTTGAGCGGCTTCATCGATACCACGCCGATTTATCGTTCGCTGGAAGTGCAGCAGATTCACACCTATCTGCTGCAAAAACACGGCAAGCGGGCGATGCTCGATGCCGAGAAACAGCGTGATCGGCATCTGGATCAGGTGACGCGGCGCACCGAAGATTTCGTGCGCCAGCGGCTGACCGTTCACTGATTACGACTGGCTCTTTCGACTAGCGCCACGATGCTCGCAAACAGTTCATCGCGCGCTTCTGCGGCGCTGATTTCGCCGGTGGCCGCTGCGTTGGACAATGCTTCAGCGGCACCGAGCATGGCGCGCAATCCGGCCTGAGCAATCGCGCCGCCAGCTGCGAACGGCGAGAGCACGCTGCGGCATTTTTCGAGGAAAATCACCTCGTATTCACGCTTGATCTTCTCCAGTTCCGGGGTGCTCGCCAGTGCGGCGATCACCCCGGGAATCTCGTTACCCTGGGTCAACACGCAATCGACATACGCCGTGGCGATCACCGTCGCCGTGTCCGTCAATGTCGCGCCGCAATCGGCTAGCGCGGCGTCCATCAGCGTGGTCTGGCGCTGGTCGAAATCCTGATACAGCGCGGCGAGCAATCCGGCGCGGGTGCTGAAATGGTCGTAGACCACCGGTTTGGTCACGCCGGCCTTTTCTGACAGATAGCCGAGGGTCAGGGCGTCGGTGCCTTGTTCACGGATCAGTTGCCAGGCCATGTCGAGCAACTGGCGCTGGCGATCCTCGCGGGACATGCGTCGACGGGGTTGAGCAGCTTCGGGGATTTCAGTGGTTGACATCGCTTATATACCAAACGTAGCTTACTGTTCGTAACTTACCAAGAGTATATAACTGGAGATTTTCCCATGCACGCATTGATTGTCGTCGCCCATCACGATCCGCGTTCGCTGACCCACGCGTTGGCCGGGCAGATTGCCCAGGGCGTTAGCGCTACGCATCACACCTTCGAAATTGCTGATTTGCACAGTGAAGGTTTTGATCCGCGCTTCACAGCGGCGGATCTGGCGGTGCATCACCGAGAATCCCTGCCGCCGTCGGACGTACTGGCCGAGCAGGCAAGAGTCGACCGCGCCGATGCGCTGGTGCTGGTCTATCCGGTTTACTGGTGGGCGATGCCGGCGCTGCTCAAGGGCTGGATCGATCGGGTGTTCAGTAATGGCTGGGCGTTTGATTTTGCCAGCGATGCCAAGCTGGAAAAGAAACTCGGACGCCTGCGGGTGCATCTGGTTGGCATCGGCGGGGCGGATGCCGGGACTTACCAACGCCACGGCTATGGCGCGGCAATGAAGGCGCAGATCGATCACGGCATCTTCGATTATTGCGGGGCGACGGTGGGCAGTTCGACGTTGATGCTGGAATCCGAGTCGCGCGATTCTGCAGAGCATCTGCCAACGGCGCGCGAACTCGGAACCCGGTTATTCCTTTGACGCTGTGGGGATGTCTGATCAGTCGGCGCGTTTGAAGACCAGCGCTTTGAGGCCGCTTTCAGGGTCGATATCGGGAAATTCCGGGGGATTTTCCAGGCGCTTTTCAAAACGCAAACTCGGCGCTTCCTGGGTTACGCCTTCGATCAAGAAGTCCGAACCCAGCGCCGGATCGTTCATGCACGCCAGCACCGTGCCATGCTCGGTGAGCAGTTCCGGCAGACGGCGCAGCACACGCCGGTAATCCTTGGTCAGCAGAAAACTGCCTTTCTGGAACGATGGCGGATCGATGATCACCAGATCGTACGGGCCGCTATTGATTACCTTGCCCCAGGACTTGAACAGGTCGTGGCCGAGGAATGTCACTTTGCTCAGGTCATGCCCGTTCAAACGGTGATTGTCACGGCCGCGGCTGAGCGCGGCGCGCGACATGTCGAGGTTGACTACATGGCTGGCGCCACCCTCGATCGCCGTCACGGAAAAGCCGCAGGTGTAGGCGAACAGATTGAGCACGCGTTGGCCCGCCGCCTGCTCGCGCACCCAGTCGCGGCCGTAGCGCATGTCGAGAAACAGTCCGGCGTTCTGTTTGCGGCCCAGATCCACGAGATATTTCAGCCCGCCCTCGACGATGGTCAGTTCGTCGATTTCCGCACCGAGCTGCCATTCGGCGGTGCTTTGCGGCAGGTAGCGATGCTGGATCAGCAGAGTGTGGGCGCCGGACTGCTGCCATTGCGTCGATCCAGTGATGGTCATCAGCAAGGCTTTCAGGTCAGCAAGGTGCGCAGGCTCTGATTCCTTGAACAACGCTACCAGCACCACGCCTTGAAGCCAGTCGACCGTCAGCTGCTCCAGCCCCGGCCAGCAACGCCCGCGCCCGTGGAACAGACGCCGGGTTTCAGCCGGCGGGGAGGTCAGCGCGGTGAGCAGATGGGCGTGCAGGGTGGCGAGAGCTTCAGGGGTCATCAATCGGGATCGGCAAAGCAAAAGGGCGGGCATTTTAACCACAAATGCAGCCGCACGAAGGGCTTACGGTCGGGTGTTATCAAAAAGAGCTGTATCAAAAATGAATTTCTGCAAAGGCCGCCGCTCATACCAGATAAGCAGCGGAACAAGCCGCTACAAAATGTTCATGCAATTCAGGGAGAGTCAGTTCATGAGTCCAATTCCGACGCCGAGCGCGCACCTTCCTGGCGGGTTGATTCTGGTGGTCGAGGATGATCCGTTGATTCTGGAGTTTCTATGCGAAATTCTTCAGGAGGAGGGTTTCACCGTCGAGCCGTATTCAAGTGCTGACGCGGCCTCGATCTATCTGGAAACCCACGCGCCGGAAGTTGCGCTGTTGCTCACCGATATCACCATGCCCGGCAAGCTTAACGGCGCGGATCTGGCGAATCTGGTGGGCGAGCGCTGGCCGGACAAACCGGTGATGGTCATGTCCGGTTATGAAACGCCGGAGACGTCCGGGGTCAAGCGTCCGGTGGCGTTTATCAAAAAGCCTTGGGCGATCGGCCAATTGCTCGATTGCGTGCAGGATGCGTTCAACTCCAAGGAGTCGCACCAACTGCATTGAGGGCCAGCGCAAGTGCTACATTGCCGGGTACATTTTCCGGCCCCTTGCGAGGATGCAATCCATTGTCCGCTCACGATGCTGTTTTCAACCGCGCGTTTGGCGCGTTCCTGTTCGACATGGACGGCACCGTCCTCAACTCCATCGCGGCCGCCGAGCGCATCTGGTCAGCATGGGCCGTGCGTCATGGGGTGGATGTCGAAGCGTTTTTGCCGACCATTCACGGTGTGCGGGCGATTGATACGATTCGTCGGTTGAACCTGCCGGGTGTGGATGCAGAGGCGCAAGCGGCGTTTATTACCGAGGCGGAAATTGGCGATGTCGACGGCATTGTCGAGGTTCCGGGTGCTGCGGCATTTCTCCAATCGTTGCCAGCGGATCGCTGGGCGATGGTGACTTCCGCACCACGTGATCTGGCGTTGCGACGAATGGCCGCCGCCGGGATTCCCGAGCCTGCGGTGATGATCACGGCTGAGGACGTGACGGCCGGAAAGCCTGATCCGGCGGGTTACCGGTTGGCAGCCAAACGACTGGGGCTGGAACCGCAGGATTGCCTGATCTTCGAAGACGCCACGGTCGGAATTCTTGCAGCGGAAGCTGCGGGTGCGCAATTGATGATCATCACCGCTACGCATCAGCATCCGATCGAAACCCCACACGCCACCATCGCCAGTTACAACGCGATCACTCTCAATATCGCCAGCGACGGCCTCCTGCATCTGCAACCCATCTGACCCAACGCAATCCCTACAGTGTTGGCGGGGTATCAGTCAGCACTTTGCGAAATGTCTCCACCAACGGCCGCAAATTCACCCGATGCCAGGCCGCCCACAATGGCGTGGTGAACACCAGCCACGGCACCTCGCGCAACACCACCCCCGGCGGCGCGTTGTGGCTCAGTCCTTTCTGAATCATCGCAATCCCCAACCCCGACGCCACCAACCCGAGCGCAGTAAACGGCTCGGTCGCCTGCATCCGCACATCCGGCGTGAAGCCCGCCCGGATGCACGCGCTGACAAACTCATCACTGGCATCCTGGCGCGGCTGCACGCCGATCCATTCCTGACCGGCCAGATCCGTGGGTTCCAGCGAAGCCTGCTGCGCCAGCGGATGCTGTTCCGGCAGCGCCAGCAGCATCGGATCGTCCAGCACCTGAAACCCCAGCAAATCTGGATCGTCAGCCGTCGGCGGCTCACTCACCAGTGCGATATCGAGACTACGCTGACGCAGGCCTTCAAGTTGCTCGGCGGAACTCAGGTTGTACAGCGCGACATGCACGCTCGGCCGATCCACCCGCAGCACGCGCAAGGCATTTGGCAAAACCCCGGCGTGCATGGCGTTTTCTATGTAGCCGATGCACAACCCACCTTCTTCGCCACGGCCCAAGCGCTTGCCGAGGGACTCCAGGCGATTGGCGTGGGTCAGCAGGGCGCGGGTTTCAGCGAGAAAAGTCTGGCCGTCGCGGGTCAGGCGGATGCGTTGCTGGCTGCGCTCGAACAGCGTCAGGCCCAGGCGTTCTTCAAGCTGGGCAATCTGCCGACTGAGTGGCGATTGGGAAATGTGCAGGCGCTCGGCGGCGCGACCGACGTGTTCCTCCTCGGCGACGGCGACGAAGTAGCGCAATTGGCGGATATCGATCATGTCAGACCTAAAGGGACTCAAGTGCTGCGGATTATGTCTTGGACGGTCTGGGTCGCGCAATCTACGATCTGCTCAACGGTCAACCACGACCCACCGCAATCGAGGAAAAATTTCATGAGCCTGAAAGACAAACTCCCCGGCCAACTCGGCTTTGGCACCGCGCCACTGGGCAATATGTTTCGCGCCATTCCTGAAGAGGAAGCGCAAGCCACCGTGCACGCCGCTTGGGATGCTGGCGTGCGCTACTTCGACACCGCGCCGTTCTACGGCTCGGGCCTCTCCGAAATCCGCCTCGGCGAAGCGCTGTCGCAATACAAACGCGATGACTTCGTGCTTAGCACCAAGGTCGGCCGCGTCATTCTCGATGAAGTCGAAGACGCTGCGGCCCGTGATCTCGGCGAAAAGAGCGGCGTATTCGAACATGGCCGCCCGAACAAAATCGTCAACGACTACAGCGCCGACGCCACCCTGCGCTCAATTGAAGACAGTCTCAAGCGCCTGAAAACCGATCGCCTCGACATCGTCTGGGTGCACGACATCGCGCAGGATTTCTACGGCGATCAATGGCTGGAGTACTTCAATCAGGCGCGCACCGGCGCGTTCAAAGTTCTTACTCGCTTGCGTGAAGAAGGCGTGATCAAAGGCTGGGGCCTGGGCGTGAACAAGGTCGAGCCGTGCGAGCTGACCCTCGATCTGACCGAAGCGCAACCCGACGGCTTCCTGCTCGCCGGCCGCTACACGCTGCTCGATCACGACCGCGCCTTGCAGCGCCTGATGGATGCGGCGTTGGCGCAGCAGGTTGAAATCGTCGTCGGTGGCCCTTATAGCTCAGGGATCCTGGCCGGTGGCGCGCACTTCGAATACCAGAAGGCCAGCCCGGCAGTCATCGCCAAGGTCGAGCACATCAAGCGCATCGCCGCCGCGCATGGCGTGGATGTGAAAGCTGCTGCGCTGCAATTTTCGCTGGCCAACCCGGCCGTGGCGGCGGTGATTCCTGGCGCAAGCAAGCCGGGGCGCATTGCTGAAGATGTGGCTGCGTTGTCGGCGACTATTCCGGCTGGTTTCTGGCAAGCGCTGCGTGAAGCGAAATTGATTTCTGAACGTGCACCACTCCCAATTGATGAGGTGAAAGCATGAAGATCGATCTAAGCGGCAAACTCGCAATTGTCAGCGGCAGCACCGCTGGCATCGGCCTGGGCATCAGCCAGTCATTGGCCGAGGCGGGCGCCACGGTGGTGGTGATTGGCCGCGACTCGGCCAAGGTTGAACAGGCGCTGGCGAGCATTCGTCAGCAAGTGCCGAATGCGCAGTTGCGCGGCTTGACTGCGGATCTGGGCACTGCCGAGGGCGCGGAAAAGCTGTTCGCCGCCGAACCGACAGCCGACATCCTGGTAAACAATCTCGGGATCTACAACGCTGTGGATTTCTTCGATGCGCCCGACGCTGAGTGGACGCGCTTCTATGAAGTCAACGTGATCTCCGGCGTGCGCCTGTCGCGGCATTACGTGCCGGCGATGGTCGAGAAGGGCTGGGGCCGGGTGATCTTCCTGTCTTCGGAATCGGGTGTGGCGACCCCGGCCGACATGATCAACTATGGCGTGACCAAAAGCGCCAACCTCGCGGTGTCGCATGGTCTGGCCAAACGTCTGGCTGGCACTGGTGTAACCGTCAATGCGATCCTGCCCGGGCCGACCTTCACCGACGGTGTCGAGGAAATGCTCAAGGACGCCGCCGCGGAATCCGGCCGCAGCCTGCGCGAAGAAGCTGACGCGTTTGTACGTCGGGCCCGCCCGACCTCGATCATTCAGCGCGTGGCCAACGTCGAAGAAGTTGCGCACCTGGTCACCTATATCGCTTCGCCGCTGTCCTCGGCCACCACCGGCGCCGCTCTGCGGGTCGATGGCGGTGTGGTCGACAGCATGACAATCTGAATTCCTGTTTTATAGAGAGATTTTTATGGCAACTGCATCAGCAACAATCGACATCCCGGCCTCGGCCGATCAGGTCTGGCAATTGATTGGTGGCTTCAACACGCTGCCGGACTGGCTGCCGTTCATTCCCAAGAGTGAGCTGAGCGAAGGCGGGCGCGTGCGCAGCCTGCAAACGGCGGACGGCGCGGTGGTGATCGAGCGTCTGCAGACGTTTGATAACGCCGGCAAGACTTACAGCTATTCGATTGAGCAGGCACCGTTCCCGGCGACTGATTATCTGGCGACGATTCGCGTTGAAGCCCAAGGGCAGGGCGCGCGGGTAACGTGGTCGGGACGTTTCAACGCCAAGGGTGTGAGCGACGAGGAAGTGGTGGCGCTGTTTGGCGGCATCTACCAGGGCGGCCTCGAAGCGCTGCGCGCCAATTATCCATCCTGAGATTCACGCATAACCTGTGGGAGCGGGCTTGCCCGCGATAGCGGTGTGTCAGTCAACACTGTTTCGACTGAACTGCCGCCATCGCGGGCAAGCCCGCTCCCACAGGTTTTTTGGGTGCTTTCAAGATTGTGCGATCAAGCTCTGCCGGCAATCGAGCACCAACCGCGCTCCACCCAGGTCACTGTTGCCCACCTCAAGTTTGAAGCCATGCAGGCTGACAATCGCCGCGACAATCGACAGTCCCAAACCAAAGCCGCTCTGCGGTTGCCCACCCTCGGCGCGATAAAACCGTTGAAACACCGCCTCGCGTTCGGCCTCGGGGATGCCCGGCCCGGAATCCAGCACTTCAATGCGCGTCTGCCCAGCGTCATTCACGCCACGCAAAATCACTGCGCCGCCAACCGGGGTGAACTTGATCGAATTGCTCAGCAGATTGGCCAGGGCTTCAAACAGCAGCGCGCGGTCGCCATGAATCAGCGGCAACGATTCGGGCATGGCCAGTTGGAAAGTCAACTCGCCTTCCTCGGCCAGCGGCAGATAGAAGTCGTGCAACTCCTCCAGCAACAACACCGGATCCAGCTCGACAAAGCCTGAACGGCGCTGACGATCCTCTAGTTCGGAAATCCGCAGCAACCCGCGAAAGCGCGCCATCAGCGTATCGGCCTCGGCCAGTACCAGATCCAGTTGCGCGCCTTCCTGCGAACCTTCGCCCGCCTGCTGTTGCATGCGATACAACTGCGCGCGCAATCGGGTCAGCGGCGTGCGCAAATCGTGGGCGATGTTGTCGCACACGCCTTTGACTTCATTCATCAAATGTTCGATGCGATCGAGCATGGCGTTGACGATGGCGGCGAGCATATCCAGTTCGTCGCGGCGATTCGAGAGCGGCAACCGGTGGGTCAAGTCACCGGCAACAATCGACTGCGCGCTGGCCTGAATCGCCCGAATCCGCCGCAGCGGTCGGCGCCGCAGCAAATGCCAGCCAACGATCCCCGGCACAATCGTCAGCGACACGCCCCAGAACAACGCGTGCAGAATGATCCGCGTCACCGCGAACAGCGAACCGTTGTCGCGCAGCAGTACCAGCCAGCGACCGTCGCGAGTCTGGGTCGCGACCGCATCGCAACTGTCGTTGGGCAGGGTCGGATCGTCGGAGTTGGCGCATTCGGCGAGCATGTGAATCTTGCCGTCCAGCGGCAGGCCTTCAGGAATCTCCTGCAACGCACCACCGAGGTAGCGTTGCTGCGCATCGAACAGGCCGTAGGCGTCGATCCCACGAATGTCGAAGGTCATGCTCGCCGCCAAGGCGTCTTCCAGTTGCTCGCCGCGGAAGTGCGAAAACAGGTGCTGGCGCTGCATCAGCGAATGCTTGGCGAGGTTGTCGAGGTAGCCGGAGACCTCGTAATACATGACCCCCATGAGGATCGCGCTCCACGCCACGAACAACGAACTGTACAGCGCCAGCAGTCGGCTGCTGGAGGAACGCCAACCGTCAGACGGGTTCGGCAATGACATAACCCGAGCCTCGCACGGTGCGGATCAGCGGGACATTGCCCGGCGGGTCGATCTTCTTGCGCAGACGGCCGATGTGCACGTCGATCAGGTTGGTGCCGGGGTCGAAGTGATAGCCCCAGACCTCCTCGAAAATCATCATGCGCGAGAGGATCTGGCCGCAGTTGCGCATGAGGAACTCGAGCAGCTTGTACTCGGTCGGCAACAGGGTGAGTACCTGCTCGGCGCGGCGTGCTTCGTGGCTGATCAGATCCAGCTCAAGGTCGGCCACGCGCAACGTCGTCGGCTGGGTGCCACCGCTGCTCTGGCGCCGTAGCAATACTTCGACGCGAGCGGCCATTTCGTCGGTGGCGAACGGTTTGGTCAGGTAATCGTCGCCGCCGGCCCGCAGGCCGCGCACGCGCTCATCGACGTCGGAGAGGGCACTGATCATCAAAATCGGCGTCGACACGCCCATGGTGCGCAGGGTGGTGACGATGGCCAGACCGTCCAGCTCGGGGAGCATGCGGTCGAGGGTGATCAAGTCGTAATTGCCGCTGACGGCCCGGTCGAGGCCTTCGCGGCCATTGTCGACCCAATCCACGTCGAGGCCGTGGCTGCTCAGTTCGGCGACGATTTCCCGCGCGGTCACGGCGTCGTCTTCGATGGTCAGGATGCGAGTCATGAGGGGCCTGCTGATCTGGTTAAACGCAATGGCAGCATTTTGCCAAGATTTTAGCGTCCCGCTTTAAATTAACTTTCATGTTGTAGCTGATGCACAGTCAGATCGCCGAGGCTTTTGCGCCAGTGCAGAAAGCACGCTGTTTTCGATCATTTATTGCAATTTGCAAGGTTCAGGGAAGTTCAGTCTTTGTAATCATCTGAAAAATAACGATTTATTTTATTTGTGCGGCTGGCACGGTCACTGCAATTCCTCTCTCGACGAGTTGTAACACCATTTTTCATGCCTGGAGCAGAACAACAATGAATAGATCCTCTGATGGGTTTTATCCTGCCTTTGAAGGAGATTCGAGCAACGTCTCAGGTGTGTCCTGGGGCGCGATCTTCGCTGGCGCGGCTGCGGCTGCGGCATTGTCGTTGATCCTGGTGCTGCTCGGTTTCGGTCTGGGCTTCTCGGCGGTTTCACCGTGGGCCGGAGAGGGCGTCAGCGCCAAGGGCCTGGGCATTTCGACAATCGTCTGGCTGGCTGCGACGCAAATCATCGCTTCCGGTCTGGGTGGTTACATCGCCGGTCGCCTGCGGGTCAAGTGGGCGAACATGCACGGTGACGAGGTGTATTTCCGCGACACCGCGCATGGCTTCCTGGCCTGGTGCGTAGCGACTCTGGTGACCGCGATTCTGGTGGTCGGCTCGGTCAGTAGCGTCATCAGCGGTGGCGTGCAGGCCGGTGCCAGTGTGGCCGGCGGTGCAGCCAGTGCCGTAACGCAAGCGGCTGGTACAGCAGCGGCCAATACCGACAGCAATCAGTACGGCTACTTCATCGACAGCCTGTTCCGCGATGATCGTCCGGTGGCTGTCAGTGATGACGCTGCTCACGGTGCCGTGGCACGTATCTTCACTCAGAGCCTGGCCAACGGTCAGCTCAGCGCTGAAGATCGTACCTACCTTGCGCAACTGGTGGCCCAGCGTACCAACCTGACTCAGGCCGATGCCGAACGTCGGGTTGATGAAGTCTACGCTCGCACTCAGAAAGCCATTGCCGATGCCAAAGTCAAAGCGCAACAGGTGGCTGATGCTGCTGCAAAAATCGCTGCCCTGACTGCGCTGTGGATGTTCGTCGCGCTGCTGGCCGGTGCGTTCTTCGCCAGTTTCGCCGCTACTTTCGGCGGTCGTCGCCGGGATGCAGTCGAGTACGTCGAAGTCGAAACCTACACCACGACCACCATTCCTCCGGTTCGTTAATCAGATCTCTTGATCAAGGAGTACCTCCATGCGTTCACTACTGCTGTTTTTCCTTGGCATCCCGATCCCGATCATCATCCTGATCGCTCTGTTCACGTAATTGATTGATTGAGGCATCTGCCTCGGCCGCTTTCACCTTCGGGTGAAAGCGGCTTTTTGCTTTCTGCAGGACGAGCAGGGACAATCTCGCGGCGGAAGGGGATTGGCCGCTTCTGTCTGTTTTTAAGGATGAGCACGTTGGACAAGAAGGAAATCAAACGGCAACTGGTCGAGATGCTCGATGCCGGACGCTCCAAAACCGAAACGTTCAAGGCGTTGTCGGGTGGCAAGGTCAAGGATCGGGTTCTCGCCGCATGGATTGGCGCTCGCCCGGATCCGGCGCTTAGAGAGCGGCACTCGCTAAAGGTCACCATTCTGGTAGTGCTGACCTGCCTTCAGGCACTGCTTGGCGCGTTTGCCGGGTTTTTCCTGTTTTACGAAGTCAGTCTGGGAGTCGCCCTGGCGGTCACGCTGATGGTGGGGGGCATTCCGCTGCTGTTCGCTTGGGGCTTCTACAAAAATATCGCCGCGTTCTACACCGTGTTCGTGTTGCTGACGATCAGTCAGATGCCGCGCATGTTCAAAGGCTACGCCGAGGAGCCGGTGTCGACTCTGATTATCGTCGCCATCACTCTGGCGCTGGTGTTTTACACCGCCTGGGTCAAAACCCTGCTGTTCCCGGACCTCGGCTTCATCGGTGCGAAAAAGATCAAAGGGCAGTTCGTGTTCTCCAACTGACCGACGGAAATGCCCCCAGCGGTTTCACTGGCCTGGATCAATATTTCACCGCGCAATATCCCCTACCGTGAAATAACCCGGCCCTTGCCGCTGGATCGACTACATTGCTTGCGCGCGCACCTTGTGCCGCTGACGGAGTAACCCTGCCGGCCCGATAGAGAGATAACCCCCACGAGCCGGTCAGGTGTAGTGCAGCAAGGAGCTGTCGCAAACTCACTGAACATTTCACGGAAGATCAACGCAATGCACTGCCAAGAAAGAACCTTCGATATCCAGCCTTTGGCGCAGGCGGACATGACCGTCCACGTCAACGGCCAACCGGTCAGCGCCGCCATCGGCGAAACCGTCCTCAGCGTCATACAAGCCCTCGGCGTGCGCCAGGTTGCACGCAATGATCACGATCAGATCAGCGGTGCCTATTGCGGCATGGGCGTGTGCCAATGCTGTCTGGTGAAAATCAACGGCCGCCACAAACGCCGCGCCTGCCAGACCGTGGTGCGCGACGGCATGCTGATTGAAACCCAGGTCAACCGCATCCACGGGCAGGAGGTCGTATGAGCCTGCAACCGGTGATCGTCGGCGGTGGCCCGGCGGGAATGGCGGCGGCCATTGAACTGGCGCGCCACGGCGTGCGCTCGACCCTACTCGAAGAAGCCTCGCGCCTCGGCGGCGTGGTTTATCGCGGACCGCTGCGCGATGGTGTGCAGCTTGACTACTTGGGGCCGCGCTATTCCGAGGCGCTGAGCAAACTGCATGGCGAATTTCAGGAACAGGCCGGGCTGATCGACGTGCGCCTGAATCACCGCGTGGTCGGCGCTGAGGGCACGCGTTCGCTGGTGGTGCTGGATGGCGATGAGCATCTGCACGAGATCGAGTATCCGCAGTTGCTGCTGGCCGCCGGTTGCCACGAACGCAGCGTGCCGTTTCCCGGCTGGACCCTGCCGGGGGTGATCATGCTGGGTGGTCTGCAATTGCAGATCAAAAGCGGCGTGGTCAAACCGCAAGGCCCGGTGGTGATCGCCGGCACCGGGCCGTTGTTGCCGCTGGTGGCGACGCAGCTGCACGCGTCGGGAGTCAAAGTGGCCGGAGTGTATGAGGCCTGCGCCTTCGGCAAGATCGCCCGCGAGAGCCTGGCACTGTTGAACAAACCGCAACTGTTCCTCGATGGCTTGAGCATGCTCGCCTACTTGAAACTGCATGGCATCCCGATGAATTACGGCTGGGGCGTGGTTGAAGCGCACGGTGAAGGCGAACTCAAGAGCGTCAGCGTGGCGCCGTATTCGGCGACATGGGAGGCCGACATGAGCCGCGTCGAGCGCTTCGAAGCGCAGACCCTGGCGGTCGGCTACGGCTTCATTCCGCGCACTCAACTCAGTCAGCAGATGGGGCTGGATCACGGCTTCAGCGATGACGGTTATCTGCGCGCCAACGCCAATGAATGGCAGCAAAGCAACGAAGCGCACGTGCATCTGGCCGGTGACATGGGCGGGATTCGCGGCGGCGAAGCAGCGATGCTCGCCGGCAAGATCGCCGCGACCTCGATCCTGCTGCAACGCGGTGTGCTCGAAGAAGACCTGGCGCGAGTTCGTCGTGACCGTTATCTGGGCAAGCTCAAAGCCATCGTGCGCTTCCGTGCGGCGGTCGATCGCTACACCGAACGCGGCGTCGGCCAAACCGCATTGCCGGCCGCCGACACGGTGATCTGCCGCTGCGAACACGCAACCCGCGCCGATATCGATCTGGCGCTGGAGCAAGGCGTGCAAGACATCGCCAGCCTGAAAATGCGCACCCGCGTGAGCATGGGCGACTGTCAGGGACGGATGTGCGTCGGCTATTGCAGCGACCGCTTGCGTCAGGCTACAGGTCGCCAGGATGTCGGCTGGCTGCGCCCGCGTTTCCCGATTGATCCGATTCCCTTTTCCGCATTCCAGTCCCTCGGCACGGAGGCCGTTTCCCATGAGTAAGTTCTATGACGTGGTCATCGCTGGCGGCGGTGTGATCGGCGCGTCCATCGCCTATCAGTTGTCCAAACGCAAAAACCTCAAAGTCGCGCTGATCGACGCCAAGCGTCCGGGCAATGCGACCCGCGCTTCGGCCGGTGGCTTGTGGGCGATTGGCGAGTCGGTGGGGCTGGGTTGCGGGGTGATTTTCTTCCGCATGATGTCGGCCAACCGCAAGCGCGAAACCCAGGGCGCGGCGGTGGCGGTGGATTCGAGTACGCCGCACATTCTGCCGGATTCGTTTTTCGATTTTGCCTTGCAGTCCAACGCGCTGTACCCGGCGCTGCACCGCGAGTTGAAAGACAACCACGGGATGGATTTCAAATTCGAGAAGACCGGGCTGAAGTTTGTGATTTATGACGACGAGGATCGGGCCTACGCCGAACACATCGTCGGCTGCATTCCGCACCTGGCGGATCAGGTGCGCTGGCTCGATCAGGCGGCACTGCGCGAATCCGAACCGAGCGTCAGCCACGAAGCGCGCGGGGCGCTGGAGTTTCTCTGCGACCATCAGGTCAGCCCGTTCCGTCTCTCCGATGCCTACACCGAAGGCGCGCGTCAGAACGGCGTCGACATGTACGTCAACACCAACATCACCGGCGTGTTGCACCACGGCACGCGCGTGACCGGCGTGCAAACGGCCGAGGCCGGCGTATTCCACTGCAAAACCCTGATCAACGCTGCCGGTGCCTGGGCTGCAGATTTGAGCGAGTGGGCCACCGGCATTCGCATCCCGGTGAAACCGGTCAAGGGTCAGATTCTGCTCACCGAACGCCTGCCGAAAATTCTCAATGGCTGCCTGACCACCAGCGATTGCTACATGGCGCAAAAGGACAACGGCGAAATCCTGATTGGCAGTACCACTGAGGACAAGGGTTTTGACGTGACTACCACCTGGCCGGAAATCGCCGGGCTGGTGCAGGGCGCGGTGCGTTGCCTGCCGGAACTGGCCGACATCAACCTCAAACGCACATGGGCCGGGCTGCGTCCGGGGTCGCCGGATGAATTGCCGATTCTTGGGCCGATGCGGGGGGTGGAAGGCTATTTGAATGCTTGCGGGCATTTCCGCACGGGGATTCTGACGTCGGCGATTACCGGGGTGTTGCTGGACAAACTGGTCAACGATGAACCGTTGCCGCTGGATATCACGCCGTTTCTGGCGGATCGATTTGCAGTGGCACCGCTCGCGGCAGAACGGGAGCTGGAAATGGCCTGACCCCTGTGGGAGATTCTATGTTTGGGGGGAAGCCCCCAAACCTGTTTTTGACTGAGTCCATATCCGGTGCTGCGGTAGCGGCTTCCTAGGGTTCCGCCCTGACGGCGGGTCACTTTTTCCAGACGCCGAAAAAGTAACCAAAAAGGCTTTACCCTGACGTTCGGCCCTCGCTGTGGCTCGGGTTCCTTCGCTCCGGGATTGATCCGGGGGCATCGCCTCC